>DASUBC010000811.1:0-7011 GCA_035763465.1 Thermomicrobiales bacterium | reverse complement strand
TTCTTGGTGATCGAAAGCGCCTTCTCCAGCAGCGGCAGGATGTCCTGCACCGCCGAGATCTTCTTGTCGGTGATCAGGACGAACGGGTCTTCGATCTCCGACACCATCCGCTCGGTGTTGGTGACGAAGTAGGCCGAGATGTAGCCGCGGTCGAACTGCATGCCCTCGGTGTACTCGGTCTCGAACTGCACACCGCGTGACTGCTCGACCGTGATGACGCCGTCCTTGCCGACCTTCTCCATCACGTCGGCGATCAGGTCGCCGATTTCCTTGTCGGCGGCGGAGATGGACGCCACCTGGGCGATCTCCTCGCGGCCCTGAACTTCCTTCGACATCGCCTGAATCTGCTCGACGACCTTGTCGGTCGCCAGGTCAATGCCCTGCTTCAGCAGCATCGGGTTGGCGCCAGCGGCGACATTCTTCAGACCCTCGTTGACGATCGCCTGGGCCAGCACGGTCGCGGTGGTCGTGCCGTCACCGGCCACGTCGTTGGTCTTGGTCGCCGCTTCCTTGAGGAGCTGCGCGCCCATGTTCTCGAACGGGTCGGACAGCTCGATTTCCTTGGCGACGGTCACACCGTCGTGCGTGACGGTCGGGGCGCCGAACTTCTTGTCGAGCGCCACGTTGCGGCCCTTCGGGCCAAGCGTCGTCTTGACCGCGTTCGCCAGCGTGTCAATACCGACTTTCAGGGATTTACGCGCATCCTCGTTGAATTCGAGAATCTTCGGCATGGTTGTCCTCCACGATATCAGCCGCCTGCGTACAGCTCGCCAGGCACAAGAAAACCGACCGCCAGGAGCGGTCAGTTACTCCGAGACAATCGCCAGAATGTCTTTCTCGCTGAGAATCAGCAGCTCGTCGTCGTCAAGCTTGAACTCGGTGCCCGCGTACTTGGCGAACAAGACGGTGTCGCCGACCTTGAGCTCCATCTCGATCCGCTTGCCGTCGTCGGTGACGCGGCCGGCGCCCACAGCGATCACTTCGCCCCGCTGCGGCTTTTCCTTGCTCGTGTCCGGCAGAACAATGCCGCTTCTCGTCGTCTCCTCCCGCGCGATCGGCTTGATCACGACGCGGTCGCCCATCGGGCGCAGTTTGGCAGCACTCGCGGTTTGCGCCATCGTACCCTTGACCTCCTCCAGTCTACCTGTTATCGTTCTGGGCGGACATTCACCCGGCCCGCCTGGGCCGCGTTAGCACTCTCGCCCGTCGAGTGCTAACAGACACTATCTTAGCCAGCTTGCCCGCTCGCTGTCAAGGGTGTTTGTACGGGCATTTTTCACTCTTACTTCCCGAGTGCTAATCAATCCCGCGGCGGCGTGGCGCGCTCTTTGCGCCAGCGCAAAGACGATGTACCGCTCGCCTGCCATACTCCTGGCAGAAGGAAGGAGTGTGGCGATGCCCTACGTCATCACCGAACCCTGTAAAGGCGTCAAAGACGCCTCCTGCGTGGAGGTTTGTCCGGTAGACTGTATTCATTCGGACGACGATTCGGACATCTATTACATTGACCCCGACGAGTGTATTGATTGCGGCGCCTGTGAGCCGGTCTGCCCCGTGACCGCGATCTTCTACGAAGATGATGTGCCGGCGGAGTGGCGAGGGTATATTGAAATTAACGCGCTCTACTATCAGCGATGAACGGCGGCGTGAGGCGGCGCGGTGTATCAACTGAACGTCTTTATCCATATCCTGGCGGCGATCGTCTGGGTCGGCGGTATGCTCTTCATGGCGCTGATCCTCGTTCCGGCGACCAGAAAACTCTCAGCGCCCGACCGGCGCTACCTGTTCGAGCAGGTCGGCCACCGCTTTCGCGCCGTCGGCTGGGTGTGCGTCGCGCTCCTGGTCGTGACCGGTATCGGCAATCTCTACTTCCACGGCATCGGCTGGGCGACCTTCGCCTCCGGCGATATCCTGACCACGACCTTTGGTCGCCTCCTCACGGCGAAACTGCTACTCATCGCGCTGATGGTCGTCGTGACGGCGATCCACGATTTCTACCTCGGCCCGGCCAGCGCCCGCGCGGCGGGCGATGTCGCCCAGACGGCCGCCTTGCGCCGCGCCTCGGGCACGCTAGCCCGTCTGAGCGCCGTGCTGGCGCTGGCGATCGTGGCGCTGGCCGTCCTGCTTGTTCGTGGGTTGCCGTAAGTCCCCGGTTCCCCATCCGGCACGCTCAGCTCTCATGCGAGACCGCCGTCTGGTGTCACCCAGGCGCATAGCTCGCGTCGTGTCTTCAAGCCAGTCGTTGTACAGGAGTCCAGGCACATGCGATGGAATCGAAAAAGCCAGCGCCAGGCCGAACAGCAGGAGTCAGCGGAAGCGCCGCACCCGGCGCAGACGGACACCCTCCTGGCTACCGAACCGCCTGCCGCTCCGGCATCAGCAGCGGTGGCCGAAGCAGACCTGGCGCCGGCGTTTGACGACGAAGAACTGGCCGTGCTGGGTGAGCGGGCTGTCGAGGGACTGCACGAGGTCATTGACCCCGAACTGGGCGTCAATATCGTTGACCTGGGTCTGGTGTATGGCATTGCCTTCGGGCGCGGCGAAATTGTCGTCACCATGACGCTAACCACACCGGGCTGCCCCCTCCACGCCAGCTTGCAGCGCGCCGCCGAGCAGGCGCTGCACACCGTGCTGCCCGATTTTCCCACCGTCACTATCAATCTGGTCTGGTCGCCGCGCTGGCATACCGGACTCATCTCGCCCGAAGGCCGCCGAGACCTGGGCTGGGAATGGTGAGGCGAGAGGAGCATTGCTGATGAACGCCGTCCCTGACTCCGTGGCGGAGCCAATCCAGCCGACCTGGAAAATCCGCGAGGTACTCGACCGTTACCCTGCCCTCCTCGCCACCTTGCTCGACATCAGCCCGCGCTTCGCGCCGCTGCGCCGCCCGCTCACGCGGAAGGTGCAGAGTCGGCTGGTTACGGTCGAGCAGGCGGCGCGGATCGCGGGACTGGAGCCGGCAACGCTGGTCGCCGCGCTCAATCACGCCGCCGGCCTGACTGTGGACCTTCCTCCAGCCAGCCCGGTTGCGCCGGCTATGGCAAGCCCTGTTGCCTGGCCGGACGACGTGACGATCGCCGCCGAAGTGGACGCGCGGCCGATGCAGGCGCGTGGCGAAGAACCCTTCAGCGCGATCATGGCGGCGCTGGCGCGCGTGCCTGCGGGCCAGGCGCTGCGGCTCCGCAATACGTTCGAGCCAACGCCGCTCTACGAGGTATTGAGCAAGCGCGGCTTCCTGCCACGCGCGATCCAGCATGGCCCCGACGACTGGGAACTGCTCTTTCTCAACAACGGGTCCGTGCAAAGCCCGCCGCGAGCGCGACCCGCGCCACCGGCCAGCCCAGCCGCTACGCAACCCAGCCACGACGCTGACTCCAGCGCGACGATCACGCTAGATGTCAGCGAATTGCCGCCGCCCGAACCGCTGGTCAAGATACTGGAGACGCTGGAGACACTGCCGCCCGGCGCTACCCTGCTGGTGCGGCACGCGCGCCGGCCGATCCACCTCTATCCCCGGCTCGATGCCCTCGGCTGCCGCCACGAAACGCGCGATCTCGGTCCAGGCCGGGTCGAACTTCGCATCACTAAGCCGGTGGCGCCGCCGGAGCCGGCGCAATGAGCGGCCTCAGCACGGCGCACGCGCCCGCGCTCGATCTCCCCGCGCGGTTTATGCTCCTCGGTGTCACCATCTTCGGCCTTCTGGCCACCGCAGCCGCCTGGACGATGCCGCTCTTGCTCACCAGTTTCGCCGCGCCGCACCTGCTCGCGTTCGTCCATGCCAACACCGTCGGCGTGATCGGCGCACTGGCGATCGGCGCGAGTTATCAGTTGACGCCGATCGTCACGGAGCAGCCGCTGGCCTCAGAACGGCTGGGCCGACTCTCCTTCTGGGCCTACCTGGTGGGCCTGCTCGCCTTCGTCACCGGCCTGGCGACCGAATGGCTGCCCGTGCTCGCCGCCGGCGGCACGCTGCTCGGCCTCGCCTTCGGCCTTTACATCGGCGTCATCGCGGTGACGCTCTACCAGGCGCCGCGCCGCGACGTCGTCACCTGGCATATCGCCGTTGCGCTCGTCAATCTCAGCGCCGCCGTCGGGCTGGGTGTCGCGCTGGCCTGCAACAAAGCCTTCGGTTTTCTCGGCGACCAGACGCTCGCGCTACTGGCGACTCATGCCACGCTCATGCTGGGCGGCTGGGTGCTGGTGCTGATCAGCGGCGTCGCGTATCGCCTGGTCGGCATGTTCACCCTGGCGGAGGACATCCTGTGGCGGCCGGCGGCCTGGGCGGGCCTGGCGCTCACTGCGACCGGCCCCTGGCTGCTGGGGGCGCGCTGGCTGCTCTTCCACAACCGCTGGTGGGGCGTGGCCGGCGCGCTGGCGCTCAGCGGTGGCAGCCTGCTGCTGGTGGCGCAACTCGTCCATCTCTATCGCCGGCGGCGGCGGCGCGGGTTCGACATTCACATCCCGTTCGCTCTCAGCGCCGCCAGCCTCGCCGCAAGCAGCGCGCTGCTGCTGCTGCTGGGACAACTGCTCGACGCCCCGCTCGGGAGCGCACTCTGGATCGCCGCCGGCTGGCTGGCGATCGCCGGCATGGCCGAAACGGCGATCCAGGGCTTCTTCTACAAGATCGCGACCTTTCTGGTCTGGTTGCAACGCTACGCGCCGCTAGCCGGCCGCGAACGGGTGCCCCGGCTGGAAGAGCTCTACTCGCCGCGCCTGGCGCTGGCCGGCTGGGGCTGGTGGCTGCTTGGCCTGCTCGGCGCCACGGCGGCCATCGCCGCCCACAGCGTGCTGCTTGCGCGGGTCGCCGGCGCGGCGCAAACCATTGGCCTGGCCTGCTTTCTCTGGAATGTACTGTTGATTGGCGGGCACTGGCGCGCGCGGACGATCCCGCCGCGCCCCGCCGCATTGCGGGTAAACCGCGAAAGGAGTCCCCGGTGACTGCTGTCCAACCATTACCACATACCCTTGACGTGCGCGAGATCGCGCCGCGTGAGCGCCACGCCCTGATCTTCGCGGCATTCGCGGCGCTTGCGCCCGGCGAATCGCTGCTCCTGGTCAACGATCACGATCCCAAACCGCTCTATTACCAGTTCCAGGCCGAGCATCCCGGCGAGGTCGGCTGGACGTACGTCGAAAGCGGACCGGAAGTTTGGAAAGTCGCCATTGCCCGCCTCGCGTCCGGCGCGGTGACGCCACCCGCGCCACGGCAGACCCTGGATGTACGTGCAATCGCGCCGCGCGAACGCCACCCGTTGATTTTCAATGCGTTCGAAGCACTCGCGCCGGGCGCATCGTTGTTACTCATCAATGACCATGACCCCAGGCCGCTCTATTACCAGCTCCAGGCTGAGTACCCGGGCGAAGTTGACTGGACCTACGCCGAAAGTGGTCCCGAAGTCTGGCAGGTCGCGATCACCCATCTTGCGCCCGGCCAGGCGGCAGCGGACTCACCGCTGCCGTACGCCGGTAAGCCAGTGCTGCCCGTGACCGCATCTGCCGCGCCGACCGTCTTCCCCTTGCCCGCGATCGCGGCTGTCCAGGCCACCGGTTCACGCTGGGCGGCACGCGGGCAGGACACCCGCGCGCTGATCAAGGCGCCGGGCCTTCGGGTCGTGCAAATCGCCATGCGGGCCGGTCAGCACCTGCCGGAGCACCAGGCGCCGGGCGAAATCACGATCCAGGCCCTCCAGGGGCAGTTGCGCTTCACTGTAGCCGGCGCCAGCGTTGACCTCGCCCCTGGCGACCTGATCGCGCTGGCCGCCGGCACGCCACACGCGGCAACTGCCGCCGAAGATAGTGTCTTCCTGCTGACTATTGCTGGTGGCGCTGGTCCGGCGCCGGTAGAAACCGAGGGCAACGTATGAGCGCGGCGCTCCACTTGCTCGATTTTCCCGAGCTGGCTGCGGCGGCGATTGCGCCAGGTGTCGCCTGGGGTTACCAGGGCGACGATCTGAACGCAAACCTGGTGGTTTTCCACGGCACGGACGGCGTGGCTACGCATACCAACCACGAAGTAGATGTCCTGGTCGTCGGTATCGCCGGCACAGGCATCGTCGAGGTTGACGGCGAACGCGCCATGCTCGGCGCCGGACAGGCGCTGATCATCCCGAAAGGCGCCGCTCGCAGCCTCGCGGCGGCGGGCGACTCTTTCGCCTACCTGACCTGCCACCGCCGTCGCGCTGGTCTCATGCCCCAGCGCCGGACGGGGTGACGGTACGAAGTCGGGCAGTCGGGCAGTCGGGCAGTCGGACAGCGCGCTGGTCTAGCACTGTGTCCGCAGATGGGCATGGTGCTGGGGAGAACCCACTGCCCGACTGCCCGACTATCCACCTTGCTATACTGACGATCGAGGGTAGCCGCGCCATGCACGCACTGAGGAGGCAGTTCGATCGTCGCCGGAGCAACAGGATCGCGGACAAGCAATCTGGCGCGCGACTGGTCGCCTGGGCAAAGAGCGGCGCTACTGGCGGTCGCGCCGCTCTTTGCCCAGCTGCCGCCAGCCACCCGCGACGCGCTGGCCACGGCGCTCAAACCGCGCCGCGTGCGGCAGCACAGTTATCTCTTCCAGGCAGGCGAAACCGCGACCGCCTTTCATGTCCTGGCCGATGGTCAGGTCGCGATCGTGCGCGAAACGGATGAGGGGCAAGAGGTGATCCTGCGCCTCATCGGACCGGGCGAGATTTTTGGCGGGGTTGTCAGCTGGGGCGAAGTAACGTACCCCGCCAGCGCGCGGGCGCTTACCGACGCGGTGGTGCTCCAGCTGCCGGCGGCGGCGATGACCCAGCTCCTCGCGGATCATCCCTCCCTGGCGCTCGCCGTCTTGAAGGAGATCTCCAGCCGCCTCCGCGAAGCCGAGGCCCGGATTCTCGATTTGCAGACCAAACGGGTCGAACGGCGCATCGCCCGCATCCTGCTCGGCCTGGCCGCCAAGACCGGCAAGCAGACGGCAGACGGCATTGCGCTTGGCGTGCGGCTGTCGCGTCAGGATCTCGCCGCGCTAGCGGGTACCAC
>DASUBC010000810.1:0-2544 GCA_035763465.1 Thermomicrobiales bacterium | reverse complement strand
GCGTACAGCACCGCCCATTCGCCCGCCGCGAGCAAGGGCGTCGCCACAGGCGCGCGGCCTGGCGGCGGCGCGGGCGCTGCCGCCGGCAGACTGACCAGCACCAGCACCAAGACCGCCGCCCAGCCAATCGCCTTTCGCACCCTCGCTCCCCGATTACCCATTCTCGTCGCAACGATGCCGCAAGTGTAGTGGCGGGCCGGAGTCTGCGTCAAAGCGCCCAGGCGCTCGTCATCACCGGCCGTGCCCGTTACAATCAATCCGGCGCATAGTTGCCGTAAGGATGTACCGTGCAGGAAGCGAGGGAAGGGTGCCGCAACAGTTCACCGCGCGGTTTCTGGACGCGGAAGAGGCGTTGCCCGCGAATGCGATCGTGCGGCTGGCGGCGCCGGCGGCGGTCGCGGCGGTGGTGACGCCCGGTCAGTTCGTCATGCTTGGCGGCGGGCAAGGGCTTGATCCGTTGTTACTGCGCCCCTATGGCATCATGCGCGCCACGCGCGCGACGCACGCCGGCGCCGAAGGTGTCCTCGAACTGCTCGTCTTCACCGGTGGGCGCGGCGCGGGTTGGCTGGCACACGCGCGAGAGGGTGACACCTTTCCAGTGGTCGGGCCGCTTGGCACTGGTTACGAGCTGGGTGAGCGTGTCCGCCGCGTGCTGCTGATCGCGGTGGGGCATGGGATCGGCGCGCTGGTCGCGCTGGCGGAGGCCGCGCTGGCGCGGGACATCGCGGTGACGATGCTGGTTGGCGCGCCGACCGCCGCCGCGCTGCTGCCGCTCACCTATTTGCCGGAGGATGCCGAAGTCATCGTCGCGACCAGCGACGGCTCGCGCGGCCACCACGGCAGCGTCACCGACCTGCTCGATGGCTACCTCGACTGGGCCGACGCGATCTGCGCCTACGCGCCGGAGCCAGTCTATGTCGCGCTGCGTGAGGCGCTGCACCGCTATCGCGGCGCGCGCACCCTGCCGCCCGTGCAGGTGGCGATGGAACGCTCGATGGCCTGCGGCGTCGGCGTCTGCCTCGGTTGCGTTGTGGAGACGACCGCCGGTCTCAAAACCGTCTGCCGCGATGGTCCAGTCTTCCCGCTCGACCGGCTGGTGCTGGCCTGAATCGCGGTGCGGAGGATGTATGGCAATTCACAAACAGAAAGCCTTTGCCTACATCACGCATGGCAGCCGGCTACTGGTTTTTCGCCATGTGCATCATCCCGAGGCGGGTATCCAGGTGCCGGCGGGCACGGTCAAAGAAGGTGAGCCGCCCGAGGCTGCCGTGATGCGCGAAGCATTCGAGGAAACTGGTCTGACCGAGCTCAGTTTCGACAGCTATCTGGGTGAGCAAATCTGGGCAATGACCGCTGCTGGCCATGAGGAGATTCATCACCGGCGGTTTTATCATCTGCGTTGCGCCGGCACGCCGCCCAAGGTCTGGCGTCACGTCGAGGGAGATCCATCCGACGGCAGCGGCGCTAGTTACCTGTTCGAACTGTATTGGGCCGACTTGCCGAACGGTATACCCGGGCTGATCGCCGAGCATGACGCGCTCTTGCCGGCATTGCTCAAGCGCCTGGCACTGACGTAATGGGAGTGCGGAGGGTGAGATGCCTGCTATCATACGCCTAGCCAAATATCTGCTCGGGAGGAACTGCCAGTGAGCCAGACAACTGCTCCTACTCCGCAATCGCCACCCGCGAGCGGGTCCCCCGTCCGCAGTCCGCAATCAATTGACCTGTCTGTTGACCTGGCGCCGCACAATCCGCGTGAACTGGTGCTGCGGAATCCGGTGCTGGCCGCATCGGGGACGTTTGGCTACGGCGTCGAGTATGCCGGCCTGATCGATATTCAGGCGCTCGGCGCGATTGTCTCCAAGGGTGTCACGCGCCGCCAGCGGCGGGGCGCGCCGATGCCGCGCATCGCAGAGACACCGGCGGGAATGCTCAACGCTATCGGCCTGCAAAATCCCGGTATCCGCGCCGTGCTGGATAAGTACCCACCGATCTGGTCGCGCTGGGACGTGCCGGTGATCGTCAACTTGGCGGGCGACACGGTCGGGGAGTTCGCCGAGATGGCGGCCATGCTCGACGAGGCGACCGGCGTGGCGGGGATCGAGTTGAACGTCTCCTGTCCCAACGTCGCGGCGGGTGGGATGTTCTTCGGCTGCGACCCCGGCCTAGCCGCCGAAGTGACCGCCGCCGTGCGTGCGGCGACTACACTGCCGGTCATCGTCAAACTGACGCCGAACGTGACCGACATCGTCACAATCGCCCGCGCGGTCGCGGATGCGGGCGCCGACGCACTCTCGCTGATCAATACCCTCCTGGGAATGGCGATTGACGTACGCCGCCGTCGCCCGGTGCTGGGCAACCTCACCGGTGGTCTCTCTGGCCCGGCAGTCAAGCCGGTCGCGGTGCGGATGGTCTATCAGGTCGCGGCGGCGGTAGACGTGCCGATCATTGGCCTCGGCGGGATCGCCTCACTCAACGACGCGCTGGAGTTTTTCCTGGCCGGCGCGTCCGCCGTGCAGGTGGGCACGGCAACCTTCGCCGACC
>DASUBC010000809.1:0-7857 GCA_035763465.1 Thermomicrobiales bacterium | reverse complement strand
CACAAAGAGCGGGCCACCAAGTTCGGTCTCCAGCGCCTGCATCCGCCCGCTGACGGTCGCCTGGGCCACGCCGAGCGCCCGCGCCGCGCGATTGAAGCTGCCTTCATGCACGATGCGCTCGAACGTCACGAGCTGGCTCTGATCCATCGCCTTCCCATCAGAGAATCCGATAGCTTCATTCGCTGTCACTGAGTTGGATTATAGCCGCATGTCCGGTACGCTAGGGACGAGGCGTGAGTACGTGAGTCGTGAGGTGCTTGAGGCTGGCCCTGCGTTAGCAGATCGGAACCGTGCTAACCTAAACCCTCTCACGACTCACGCTCTCACACACTCACGCCCTTACGCCTACACAGGAGGAGAGCGATGTTCGAATTCGACCGCTTTACGCATCTCACCTTCGACTGCTACGGAACGCTCATTGACTGGGAGCGCGGCATCCTCGCGGCGCTGCGGCCAGTCCTAACGGAGCATGGCCTCTCGGTAAGCGATGACGCGATCCTCGAACTCTACGGCGAACTCGAAGCCGCCGCCGAGGCCGGGCCATATCAGCCCTACCGCGCCATACTCGCCACAGTCATGGATGGCTTCGGCGCGCGGTTCGGCTTCACGCCTACCACGGTGGAACGGGAGGCGCTCGCGGCTTCCGTCGGCGACTGGCCGACATTTCCCGATACCGTCGAGTCGCTCCACACTCTGGCTCGCCACTTCCAACTCGTCATTCTCTCCAACATTGACGACGATCTCTTCGCGCTCTCCGCCCGGCGCTTGCGAACCGACTTCGCGGCGGTCATCACCGCGCAGCAGGTCGGCAGCTACAAGCCCAACCGGGCCAACTTCCGCTTCGCCTTGCAGCGCCTCGGTGTACCATCCACGCAGGTCTTGCACGTCGCCCAGAGTCTCTTTCACGACATCGTGCCCGCCAAAGAACTCGGGTTGACGACAGTGTGGGTCAATCGCCGCCATGACCGGCCCGGCTTTGGGGCGACGCCGCCGGCCAGCGCACAGCCCAACCTGGAGGTGCCCGATCTGCAAACGCTCGTCCGGCTGGTGGACGAATCAGCAGCGGGCGGCAGTACGCGCTGACCAGGCAACGGAGTCCTGAGTGGCGACCGCAGCGGACGTGATCCCCGTTAACGGCGTAGCCAGCGCGAGCGCGCTCGTTCACTTCCGTACATTTGACCAGCGCCGCGTCACCCGCTGCGATAGGCTATCGGGACTGCGCCACTTCGAGTTGGCGCTGCCCGATCTGAACAATCAGGAGCAATGATGCCACAGGCGAAGCATCCCGCTGGCAACAACGAGGCAAACTGGGCGCGCGATACGCTCCTCATCCACGGCAACCAGGGGCCGGACCCGCAGACCGGAGCGGTCGTTCCGCCGATCCATCCGGCCTCGACGTTCGTCCGGCGCGCGATTGACGACGACGCCCATTTTCGCTACTCGCGCGGCGCGAATCCCACGCGCGAGGCGCTGGAAGCGGTCCTGGCCGGGCTGGAACACGGTGCGGGCGCGTCGGCCTTCGGTTCCGGCATGGCGGCGGTCACGGCGGCGCTGCAACTGCTCTCCGGCGGCGATCATGCCATCGTGGGCTACGACTGCTACCTGAGCACGTATCACCTCTTCGCCAACGACCTGCCCCGCTATGGCATCACCGCCGACTTCGTTGACCTCACCGACCTCGACGCGGCACGCCGCGCGATCAAGCCGAACACGCGCATGATCTGGATCGAGACGCCGACCAACCCACTGCTCGACATCGTTGATTTAGAGGCGCTCGCCGCGCTCGGCCGCGAGGCCGGCGCGCTCACCGTGGTTGACAACACCTTCGCCTCGCCCTACTGCCAGAATCCGCTCGACTGGGGCATTGACCTCGTCGTTCACAGCACGACGAAGTACCTGGGCGGCCACAGCGATCTGCTCGGCGGCGCGGTCATCTCCCGCACGTCTGACCTGGCCGCGCGGATCACCGACCGGCAGTACTACCTCGGCGCGATCCCCAGCCCGTTCGACTGCTGGCTGCTCATGCGCGGCATTCGCACGCTCGGGGTACGGATGCGCCAGCATATGACCAACGCCCAGGCCATCGCCGAGTGGCTCTGCACGCACCCGAAAGTGACACAGGTGCTCTATCCCGGCCTGCCACACCATCCAGGACACGCGCTGGCCCGGCGGCAGATGACCGGCGGTTTCAGTGGCATGGTCTCCTTCGCGGTCGCGGGGGGCGCCCCGGCCGCGCGGCGCGTCTCCGAGCGCACCCGGCTCTTCGCGCTGGCGACCAGTCTGGGGGGCGTCGAGTCGCTGATCTTCCCGCCGACCGCCTGGCTCCAGACCGACCCCGCGCTCCTGGCGCAGATTCCGGGTTCACCGTGGGCGCAACATCCCGGACTGATCCGGCTATCAGTCGGCATCGAAGACGGGCAAGATCTGATCGCCGATCTCGACCAGGCGCTCGCCGTCCTGTAGCGGGGCGCTGCCACCTAACTCCCGCCATCCTGACGCAAGTGGTAGTATCGGTGATAGCCGCGCTGCCTGTGGACAGGTCATCACCGCTACCGGAAATCGGCGGGCGCGGTCGAGTGAGGGAGGTATGCGATGGCGGGATTTCGCAGTGACGTGGTCGGGAGCCTCCTGCGCCCGGCCTATCTCAAGGAGGCGCGGGCGCGCCATGAGTCCGGCGAGCTGAGCGATGTCGAGTTCAAGCGCGTCGAAGACCGCGCCGTGGACGAAGCCATCGCGATGCAAATCGCGGCCGGGCTGGACGTGATTACCGATGGCGAATTGCGGCGCTACGCCTTCTACGGCCACCTGATTGACGCCATAGAGGGCTTCGACAAGCTGGGTGGCTGGGCCATCCCCTTTCACGACGAAGCAGGCCACGAACTCGTCTTCCAGCGGCCCGTGGTCGTGGATCGTCTCCGGCCGCGCCGCCATCTCTGCGCGGAGGAATACACCTACCTGCGCGCTCGCACCCATCATCCGACCAAGGTGACGCTGATCAGCGCACAGCAGGCGGCGGCGTACTACGACCCGGAGAAGTCGGGCGGCGCTTATCACACGATTGACGCGTATCTCGCGGATGTGGTGGACATCTTGCGCGCCGAAATTACAGAACTCATCCGCCTCGGCTGCACCTACATCCAGCTCGACGCGCCGCAGTACGCCGCGCTGCTCGACCCGGCCATCCGCGAGGGCTACCGCAAGCGCGGCAACGACCCCGACCAGCTGCTGGATCGCTGCATCGAGCTCGACAACGCCGTGGTCGGCGACCATCCCGGCATCACCATTGCCATCCATCTCTGCCGGGGCAACAACCAGAGCAAGTTCTACGCGAGCGGCGGCTACGACCCGATCGCCGCCCAGGTCTTCCACCGCACGCGCTTCAATCGTTTTCTGCTCGAATATGACGACGAACGCTCGGGCGGCTTCGCGCCGCTACGCCAGGTGCCGGAGGACCGCAACGTCGTGCTGGGGCTAGTCACGACGAAAAAACCCAAACTGGAACAGAAGGACGAACTGAAACGGCGCATCGCCGAAGCCGCGAAGTTCGTGCCGCTGGAGCGGCTGGCGCTCAGTCCGCAGTGCGGCTTCGCGTCTACCGAGGAAGGCAACCTGCTCACCCTGGCCGACGAGCAGGCGAAATTGCAGCTCGTCGCCGAGACCGCACGCGAAGTGTGGGGATAGCAGCTCCCGGCAGCCCTCCCCCGTCACACGGGAGAGGGGAGGAGGATGGGATAGGCGGTGGCATGAGACGAGCCAGGCAGATAGCCAGCGCAGCTGGTCTATGCTCCCCTCACCCGTGCGACGGGAGAGGGATCGGGGGTGAGGGCCGCCAGTGAGAGAAAGCGCGATGCGGACACAGGTCGCGATCGTCGGCGCGGGACCGGCCGGGCTGGTGCTCGCGCGACTGCTCGAACTCGCGGGCATTGAGTCTGTCGTGCTCGAAGACCGCTCACGCGACTACGTGGAGCGCCGTGTGCGGGCGGGCGTACTCGAACAGGGCACCGTAGACCTGTTGCGTGAAGCCGGCGTCGCCGATCGTCTCGATCGCGAGGGTCTTGTGCATCATGGCCTCGAACTCCGCTTCGAGGGCCGCCACCACCGCATCGCCCTCAGCGAACTAACCGGCGGGCGCGCGATTACCGTCTACGGCCAGCAAGAGGTCGTCAAGGATTTCATCAGGGCAAGGCTGGCGGCCGGCAAGCCGATCTTCTTTGACGTGGCTGGCGTCAGCGTTCACGATCTCACGTCCGAGGCACCCCTGGTGCGCTTCACCCACGCTGGGCGGGAACACGAACTATGGTGCGACTTCATCGCCGGCTGCGACGGCTCCCACGGTGTCTGCCGCGACACCATCCCGGCCAGCGCCCGATCGATTTTCACGCGGGAGTATCCCTTTGCCTGGCTGGGCATCCTCGCGGCCGTCGCGCCTTCGACCGAAGAACTGATCTACGCCTACCACGAGCGCGGCTTCGCGCTGCACAGTATGCGTACCCCAACATTGAGCCGCTTCTACCTGCAATGCCGGCCCGATGAGCCGCTTGACGAATGGCCGGACGAGCGCATCTGGTCCGAACTGAGCGCCCGGCTCGCCACCGAGGACGCCTGGGCGCTCACGCCCGGCCCCATCCTGGAGAAAACCATCACGACCATGCGGAGTCTCGTCGTCGAGCCGATGCGGTACGGGCGGCTCTTCCTCGCGGGCGACGCCGCGCACATCGTCCCGCCAACCGGCGCGAAGGGCCTCAATCTCGCCGTGGCAGACGTGCGCGTGCTCGCGGCGGCGCTGGCGGCGTGGTTTCGCACCGGCAGCGCCGCCCTGCTCGACAACTATTCCGCCACCTGCCTCCGGCGTGTCTGGCGGGCCGAGCATTTCTCCTGGTGGATGACGACGATGCTGCATCGCCAGGACGCGGCGGACCCTGGCTTCCAGCATCGCCTCCAGCTCTCCCAGTTGCACTACGTCTGCGATTCGACCGCCGCCGCGACAACGCTGGCGGAGAATTACGTGGGATTGGTGACGGTATAATGCGAATAAGTCGGGCAGTCGGGCGGTCGGGCAGTCGGGCAGTGGGTTCTCCTCAGCACGGCGCCGATCTTCTAATACGGTGCTGATCCAGCGCACTGCCCGACTGCCCGACTGGAGGTTGGCATGACTGATTCGCGCTACGAAACCGGGCTACGCGTCCGGCGCGAGGTACTGGGCGATGCGCATGTCGAGCGGGCGCTGGCGCGGGCAACGGCCCTGGACACCGATTTCCAGCATCTGATCACCGAGACGGCGTGGGGCGCGGTGTGGGCGCGGCCCGGCCTCGACCGGCGAACCCGCAGCCTGATCACGATCGCGATTCTCGCGGCGCTGGGGCGCGATGAGCTCGCCCTGCACCTGCGCGCCAGCCAGAACATCGGCGTCACTTCGGAGGAGATCGCGGAGGCGCTGCTGCATGTCGCCATCTACGCCGGCGTCCCCGCCGCGAACAGCGCGTTCGCCGTCGCCAAGACTGAGCTGGCCGAGACGAACGCGGAACGCGGAGCGCGGAACGCGGAATAGGAACCTCCCAGCCGCTCTCGTGTGCCACAGGAGCGGGGGAGGGTGAACACCAGGAGGGCACGATGGTTGACACCACGATTGGTGAAATCATTCGCGGCGACCGCGAGGTCTTCCCACCGTTTCTCTATGCGGCCTACCGCTCAACCGTCCTACGCGCGCCGAAACTGCCGCTAATCGAAGTCCCGCTGACGCTCTCGGAACTGACGGGGCCGGGTCCGGCCGTCAGCGCGGTGCTGCCGGAAGACGCCGACCTCACGCGCAATGCGGGCACGGGTGGCGAGGCGATCGGCCAGCGCATCATTGTGACCGGGCGCGTGCTGGACGAGGACGGGCAACCGGTGCCGCGCACGCTGGTCGAGGTCTGGCAGGCGAACGCAGCAGGACGCTATATTCACCGGCAGGATCAGTGGCCGGGGCCGCTCGACCCCAACTTTCTCGGCATTGGCCGCTGCCTGACGGACGCAGCGGGCGTCTACCGCTTCCTCACCGTCCGCCCTGGCGCCTACCCCTGGAAGAACGATCCGAACGCCTGGCGCCCGGCGCACATTCACTTCTCGCTCTTCGGTCCCAGCGCCACCGCGCGCCTCGTCACGCAGATGTATTTCCCCGACGACCCATTGCACGACCGCGACCCGATCTTCAATGCCGTTCCAGCCGGCGCGCGGGCGCGATTGATCGCTTCCTACGCGCACGACGTCACCGAACCGGAATGGGCCCTCGGCTGGCGCTGGGACATCGTGCTCGACGGGCGACAGGGGACACCGTTCGAGGAATCGCGGGAGGTGACCCGATGACGCAGCCGGCGCTCACGCCATCACAGACGGTCGGCCCTTTCTTCCACGATGCCATGCTGCGCGAGGCGATGAATGTGCTGGCCGGCCCGGCGGCGGCTGGCGAGCGCATTCGCATCGAAGGCACCGTGTATGATGGCGACGGCGCGCCGGTGCCCGACGCCGTCATCGAGCTCTGGCAGGCGAACAGTCACGGGCGCTATCAGCACCCCGGCGACGACCGCCCGCTGCCGCTTGACCTCGACTTCACCGGCTTCGGGCGCGCGGGCACCGACCAGGATGGCCGCTTCTGGTTCGAGACAATCAAGCCCGGCGCGGCACCATTCGACGCGACGACCATGCAGGCGCCACACATCAGCGTCACCGTCTTCGCGCGCGGCCTGCTGAATCACCTGACCACCCGGCTCTACTTCACGGGCGACCCGGCGAACGACGCCGACCCGATTCTCCAGCGCGTGCCGCCGGACCGGCGCGCGACACTGCTGGCGCGGCCAGCAACCACCGCCGGCCAGACCACCTACCGCTTCGACATTGTCCTCCAGGGCGAAGGCGAGCGGGCGGATGGTGAGACTGTCTTCTTCGCCTTCACTCAGTAAGTCGTCAGGAAAAGCGCATGGCCGGGCCAGATGACCTAACGTTCAGCACGCCCACCATGACGGCGATCTTCTCGCCAGAATCGCGCGTGCGCCACATGCTCGACTTCGAGGCCGCGCTCGCCCGCGCCGAAGCCCGCGCGGGCGTCATCCCGGCGGAGGCGGCAACGGCCATCGCGGCGGCTTGCCAGGTGAAAGATTTCGACCTTGCGGCGTTGGAACGAGAGGCCGCCATCGCGGGCACTCCGGCCATCCCACTCGTGCGGATGCTGACCGCGCTCGTCGCGGGCAACGCGGGGCGCTTCGTCCACTGGGGCGCGACCAGCCAGGACGCGGTTGACACGGCGCTAGTGCTGCAAATGCGCGAGGGGCTGGACGAACTGATCGCTGGCGTGCTGGCGATCGGCACAGCCTGCGCGGCGCACGCCGAAAGGCATCGCGATACACCAATGGCCGGTCGCACCCTGTTACAGCAGGCGCTGCCGATCACCTTCGGGCTGAAAGCCGCGCGCTGGCTGGCGCTCGCGACGCGCCAGGACCAGCGCCTGCGCGAGCTGCGAGTGCGCGTGCTGGTCGTCCAGTTCGGCGGCGCGGCGGGGACGCTCGCCTCGCTCGGTGACGCGGGCCTGCGCGTGACCGAGTTGCTCGCGGAGGAGCTTGGTCTGGCGCTCCCCGAGTTGCCCTGGCACGCCGAGCGCGACCGGATCGGCGAGGTTGCCGCCACACTCGGCGTGGCCGCCGGCGCGCTGGCGAAGATCGCGAGCGACGTGGCGCTGCTGGCGCAGACGGAAGTCGGGGAGGCAGCGGAGGCGAGCGCGGCGGGCAAAGGCGGTTCGTCGGCGCTGCCCCAGAAGCGCAACCCGGTAGACGCGACGTTCGCGCTGGCCGCCGCGCGGCTCGCACAGGGCGCGGTGACGACAATCCT
>DASUBC010000808.1:0-3498 GCA_035763465.1 Thermomicrobiales bacterium | reverse complement strand
GTTCTTCGCACAGGCTTTCACAGGCTGAGTTTTGGCCCTCACCCCCTGGCCCCCTCTCCCGCCTTGCAGGCGAGGGGGGAACACCAACCAGCTCACCGGCAGTGCTCCCTCGCCCGTGGCAGCAGGGTGAAGGCCATCATTTATGGCTCCGCCATCTCCGCTAGCGCCGCCGCAACGTCATCGAGCGTCCAGGCATCCGGCGCTGGCGCAGCGGGCCAGAGTGTCAGGCGCTGCAAGAATTGCTGGACGATCCGCCCGGTTGCGCCCCAGATGTCGTAGGGGCCGTGACGATAGATGAACACCCGCCTTGGCACGCCCCGCAAAATCCAATCTTCCTCAACGTAGGTTCCAGGATCGAGCAAGACTGCCAGCGGCACCTCGATCGTCTCCGCGACCTCGAACGGTTCAGGACGGAGGTCAGGCGGCGCGGGCAGGCGCCCCACGAACGGATAGATCAGCATACTGGTAACAACAGTCGAAACCGTCGGCAGCGCGCCAAGTGGCCGAACTGTCTCAGGCTCGATGCCGACTTCCTCCCAGGCTTCGCGCAGGGCCGCCGTCCAGGGCGTTGCATCGTCCGCCTCGATACGGCCACCGGGAAACCCGATCTCGCCTTTGTGCAGGCCGACGCGATCGGTGCGCTTGATGAAAAGCAATTGTGGCCGGCCGTCACGCGCGTAGAGCGGCAACAGTACGGCGCTCTCGCGCAGCGTTGGCGGCGCCGGCCGCCCGGTCAGTGGATCCAATCGTGTCACTCCCGCTATCGTCACGCCCAATGGGCAACGATACCACACGAGTTGATAGACGATAGACGGTAGTTGCACTCCAGAAGGCAGTGCTCGGAGATCAGCACAGCGCCGATTATGAGCAACTACCGTCTACCGTCTATCGTCTATCAACTATTCCGCATACGTACGCCTCCATTGTCCGCGCCGGTCTCGTTCGCGGCCGCGAGGTGTGCTATACTCCGCCCAGTCACTCAGACAGGCGGACCATAATGATGTCCGCTTCTGGCCGCAGAGGAGGGTCCAGCGCGTGCTGACGATCTTATTTATTGTTCAGACCATTCTCGCCATTGCCCTCATCGTCGCGATTTTGCTGCAAGTCAAAGGGCAAGGCTTCAACGGCTCGTTCGGCGGTGGCGACGGCTCGATTCAGCGTACCCGGCGCGGTGTCGAAAAGACGCTCTTCCAGTTTACGATTGGCCTGACAGTCGTCTTCATGATTCTCGCCGTGGTCACGAGCGTCTACAAGGGCTAGACAAGCCGGCTGTGTCACGTTCTGTTGCCATACAGTGAGCGAGCCAGCAGCATGACCTATCGAACACCAGTGAAACGCCATGCAGATTCATGGCGGCAGCTATGGTTCGCCCGCCTGCGGAGCATCGCGTGAACGTACGCTCGCTGCGCGCGCCCGGCTGGATCGCGGTCGGCTGTGCCGTCCTGATCCTGGTGCTACTTGGGGCCGGGGTCGCCGTCGCCTTTCAGAAGGGCGCGCTGGCGAACTCGATTGACTCCATCCACAATGCAGTCAGCAGCGCCAAAGGCACGCCAACCACCGCCGCCGCCGCTGACGTGTACCGTGAAGCGATTGTCGGCGCGCCGACAATGCTCAATCCACTCCTCGCCAGCAGCCAGCCCGATCGCGACCTCAGCGCGCTGATCTTCAGCGGCCTCACCCGCACGGACGCCACGGGCGGTGTGGTGCCCGACCTCGCCAAATCGTGGCAGGTCTCGGGTGACGGCAAGACGTACACCTTCCCCCTGCGCGATGACGTCACCTGGCAAGACGGCCAGGCGTTCACGTCGCGGGACGTGCTCTTCACCATCCGGCTGATGCAGGACGCCGCTTTCCCAGGCGATAGCGGCCTGGCCGATTTCTGGCGCTCAATTACCGTGGAGACGCCCGACGACCACACAGTAGTCTGCACGCTGACCAAGCCCTTCGCACCCTTCCTGGCCTACACCAGCATCGGCATCGTGCCGCAGCATATCCTGGGCGCGACGAAGGCGAGCGACCTCGCCAGCGAACCGTTTAACCTGCACCCGGTCGGCACAGGGCCATACGCCTTCGCCAGCCTCGATTCGGCGAAAGTCGAAGTCGTCTTGAAGCGCTACAACGACTACTACGGCGCCAAGCCGCATCTCCGTGAGCTCCACTTCCGGTCCTACCGTGACGCCGCCACCGCCATCCATGCCGCCGGGACGGGCGAGGTTGATGGCGTCGGCTATATCCCGCCGAATCTGCTCACCGACACGAAGACTCTGAGCGACCTGGCCGATATGAAGGTATATGGGCCATCGCTGGCCGGGTACACGGCGCTCTATTTCAACCTCAAGCAAGTCGCGTTCGCGGAACAGCCGGTGCGACAGGCGCTCGCGCAGGCCGTCAATCGCGACGATCTGGTCAAGAATGGGCTGCAAGGCTGGGGCACAGCCGCCAGCAGCAACAGCCCCATCTTGCCGAATTCCTGGGCCTACACGACGCAGGGTGTGCCGCAATATACCTACAGCCCGGACGCCGCGAAGCAGGCGCTCGACCAGGCCGGCTGGAAGGTGGGCAGCAGCGGCGCGCGGGAAAAGAACGGACAGGCGCTCGCGTTCACCATTCTGACCGACAACGACCCGCTGCACGTCGCGGTGGCGAACTTGCTGGCACAAGAGTTCTCCGCCGTTGGCTGCAAGGTCACGGTAGACGCGAAGAGCGCAAATGAGGTGACGCAGGCGATCGCCGCCCGCCGCTTCGACGCGGCGCTCGCCAGCTGGGAAGGGCTGGCGGCCGACCCCGACCCCTATCCAGCGTGGCACTCCAGCCAGGCCGACACCGGCTACAACTTCGCGAACTACAGCAATCCCCAGGCAGACACGGCGCTGGAGAATGGGCGACTAACGACCGACCCGGCGAAGCGCAAAGACTACTACGCGACCTTCCAGCAGCAGTTCGCCACCGACGTGCCCAGTCTGATCCTCTACTATCCCCAGTACCACTTCGCCGTGTCGAAGCGCGTCACCGGCGTCAGCGCCGACCCGCTCGACGAACCGAGCGACCGTTTCCGCAGCATCGCCAGCTGGCAGTTCACGGCGCCGTGACGTAGCATAGTAGTTACTATCAAGGTAGCCACAACTCGCCTCACACCAGGAAATTGTCCTCCAACGCAGTCTGCGGATCACCGCCGCGCGAGGTGCAGACGATGACCTGTCGCTACAATATCCGGCGACTTCATGAGTTCGGGGAGCCGAGGCAAAGTGCCCCAAATAATCATGCGCCGCGAATCAACAACCGTGGGCAAATTGTTGACTCAGCCCTCGTCGGCCAGGAGCATCATGCCGTGATCCTCGCGGAGGGCCACCTAACCGATCTCGGCACGCTGGGCGGACCATCGAGCCACCTCGTACGCCCTCAACGATGCCGGGGCCGTCGTGGGCACGTCACTAGTCGCGGATGGTCAGCACGCCTTCATGTGGGCAGACAGCGTCATGGCTGACCTCGAGGCCCTAC
>DASUBC010000807.1:0-4318 GCA_035763465.1 Thermomicrobiales bacterium | reverse complement strand
GCTGCGCCAACCTCGGTGCTTGGTGGCGGCGCCACGACCACCACGGCGAGCGCCAGCAGCAGCGCCGCCAGCGCCGCCGGTTCACCGACCCGCGCCAGCAGCACGACCGCCGCAGCCAGTCCAACTACCGCCGCGACGGGCGGTGGCGGCAACCTGGCCGTCAGCAAGAGCGGTTTTAAGGGTACGCTGCAATACTGGATCCTGGGTTACCAGCCGAATGGCGGCAACCAGACCGGCAAGCTGATGGACGCGGCGATCGCTGCCTTCACCAAGGCCAACCCCGACATCAAGGTCGAAACGACCGGCTACACCGGCGACCAGGCCGGCTTTACCAAGCTGACCCAGGCGGTGCAGGGCGGCGACACGGTGGACATCTTCCGCCTGCCGTCCGACATCCTGCCGCTGCTGGTGCAGGACAACCTGGTCGCGCCGATTGACGACTTCCTGACCGCCGACGATAAGGCCGACATCTATCCCAACATGCTCGATTCAGTGCGCGTCAAGGGCAAGGCATATTCCTGGCCGCTCTGGGTGCCGCCGGTCGGTATGTACCTGAACCTCGACATCTTCAAGGAACGCAACGTTGACCCGCCGAAGAGCGGCTGGACCTACGGCCAGTTCGTGGAGGTCGCCAAGAAACTGACCTTCACGCGCGACAACGGCGACAAGGTCTTTGGCTACAGTGGCGGTATTGACCCCGGCCTGGTCAATACCTGGTCGTTCATCATCGGCGACGGCGCGCTGCCGCTGAGCGCCGACAACACCAAGTACACCTGGAACACGCCGGACGGCTACAGCGGCTTGAAGAAACTGGCCGACCTGGCGCTGGTGCATAAGGTGACGCCGCCCGACTTCGGCTCGCAGTCGGTCGCGGACCTCGCGACGGCCTTCAAGGACAAGAAGGTGCTGGCGATGTACTCCGAGCCGAGCGGTTCGTCCTCCGGCTACCGCGCCAGCAACCTGAACTTCGACGTGATTGACATGCCGATCGGCAAGACAGGCAAGCCGCTCACGGCGGGCGGCATCGGCCTGATCTCGGTCGCGGCGATCAAGGACAAGACGAAACTGACGGCCGCGATGGACCTCGGCCGCTACCTGACCAGCGCGCAGGTGAACAAGGACGTGCCGGGCTTCTATCTGGCGCCGGGCGCACGCCGCTCGGTGCAGGTAGATGACCCGATCAGCAAGTTCACGCCGCTGGTTGAGCACTGCTACATCACGCCGATCATCGCGCAGTGGCCGCAGATTCGCACGATTCTGCATCCGCAGATTCAGAACGCGGTCTTCGGCAAGATTTCGCCCGAGGAGGCGTTCAACGCCCCGGCTGCCGAAATCAACAACCTGCTGGCGGGCAAGTCGTAAGCCCACACCGGCGGGCATGGGGAAGGCCGGTGGCGCGCCGCCACCGGCCTTCCCCATGCGGCGTGCTACACTACGCGCGAACCACCACCGGCGAGACTGGCGAAGCGAGGTGACATGGCCGATCTGACTCTCAAACGCGCGGCGCCGGAGCCGCTCAGCCTGGGCGGGCGCGTCGGGCGCTTCTTCAAGCGCTATGGCTGGGGCTATGCCTTCGTCCTGCCCAGCCTGATTACCTTTTCCATCTTCACGCTGATTCCCGTCATCTGGGCCTTCATCATCTCGCTCCAGAACTATCGCCTCAGTGGGAACAGCGAGTGGATAGGGCTGGAGAACTACCGGGTCGCCTTCACCACCCAGAGCGGCGTCTTCAAGGTCGCGCTCCGCAACACCGCCGTCTATACCATCTGCACCGTCACGGCCAACATCTTCGTCGGCCTGATTCTCGCCAGCCTCATCCAGCCGCTAAATAAGTGGGCGCAGACCTTCTTCCGCGCGGCCTACTACCTGCCGACGGTGGTCAGCGCGGTCATCGTCGGCGTCATCTGGCGCTGGATTTACAACGCCCAGTGGGGTTTCCTGAATTACCTGATCGGCCTGGTTGGCATCCCGCCGCAGAAGTGGATCGCCTCACCTGACCTGGCCCTGCAAAGCGTGATTCTCCAGCGGATGCTGACCATCCCGGCCACGGCGGTGATTCTCTTCAGCGCGGCGATGGCGTCGGTGCCGAAGGAACTCTACGAGGCCGCCGCGCTCGACGGCGCGGGCGCGATTCGCCAGTGGTGGAACATCACCCTGCCACTGATCAAGTCCACCACGCTCTTTCTGGTCGTGCTCTACACGATTGCCTCGTTCGAAGTCTTCGACCTGATCTTCGTCATGATTCCGAGCGGCGTCGGCAACAGCACGCAGGTGATCGTCACGCAGATTTACCAGAACGGCTTCCAGCAATTCCGGTACGGCGTCGCGTCGGCGCAGGCGTTCATTTTGTTCCTGCTCATCGCCGCCGCCGCTGCCGTGCAGTTCCGGCTGCTCCGCAGCGACGTGGAGTACTGACCGATGGTTGTGCCTGCTTCCAGCGAGATTCCCTCGCCGATCGCGCCCCTCGATGTGCCGGTGCGTGCGACGCCACCGAGCCGGCAGGCCGGCGGCCGGCGCTACGGCCTGATCATCGCCTGGGTGGTGCTGATCGTCACTACGATCATTTCCCTCTGGCCGATGTATTGGCTCTTTGTCCAGTCGCTGACACCGACGACGTTTACGATCAAGACGCCGCCCGATCTGATCCCGATCCACGCCAGCCTGTCGAACTTCGCGAAACTCTTTCGTCAGGCCAAGGATTACCCGCGCTGGTTTTTCAACAGCGCGCTGATCACGCTCAGTATCACCTGCTTCCACATCTTCGTGGATACGCTGGCGGGCTATGGCTTCGCCAAGAAGCAGTTCCCCGGCAAAACGGTGCTCTTCGCTATTCTCCTCAGCACGCTGATGATCCCACCGCAGGTGACGCTGGTGCCGCTCTACATCGTGACCCGCAAGCTCGACCTGATCAACAATCCCCTGGCGGTCATCTTACAGGGCACGGCGAACGTGCTAGGCGTCTTCCTGATGCGCCAGTTTATTCAGACACTGCCGACCGAACTGGAGGACGCCGCGCGCGTAGACGGCTGCGGCGAACTGGGGGTCTTCTGGCGCGTCATTCTGCCGCTGTCGAAGCCGGCGATGGCCGCGCTGGCGATCTTCACCTTCGTGCGCCACTGGAACGACTTTATCTGGCCGCTGATCGTGCTGCAAAAGAGCCGCTTCTATACGCTGCCGGTCGGCGTCGCGAGCCTGCAAGCCGAGTTCCAGACCGACTACGGCATCATCTTCGCGGGCGCCGCGCTCGCCGCCGTGCCGATCGTCGTCTTCTTCCTGCTCTTCCAGAAATACTTCCTCGAAGGCGTGCGCCTCGGCGCGGTCAAGGGCTGATCCGAATGCGGAACGCGGAGCGCGGAAAGCGGAATGGCGGACACGGTGCTGGCCTAAACCCACTGCCCGACTGCCCGCCTGCCCGTCTGCCCGACTCGATGCAGCGCGTCGTCTTTGGGGATAACCTGCCAGTGCTGCGCGGGCTGCCCAGCGAGCTGGCGAACCTGATCTACATTGACCCGCCCTTCAACACCGGCCACCGCCAGGCGCGCACGCGGCTGCGGACCGAGCGCGCGGCGGACGGCGACCGCGCCGGCTTCGGAGGCCACCGTTACCGCACCACCCGCCTCGGCGCCGCTGCCTACGCCGACACGTTCGATGATTACCTCGGCTTTCTGGAACCGCGCCTGCGCGAAGCCTACCGCGTGCTCGCGCCAGACGGCTCGTTCTACTTCCACAGCGATTATCGCGAAGTCCATTACTGCAAGGTGCTGCTCGATGAGATTTTTGGGCGCGCTTCGTTCTTGAACGAGATCGTCTGGGTCTACGACTACGGCGCGCGCACGACGAAACGCTGGTCACCCAAGCACGACACAATCCTCGCTTATGTCAAGAATCCCACTGAATACACCTTCAACGCGGACGAGATCGATCGCGAGCCGTACATGGCGCCGGGGTTGGTCGGGCCAGAGAAGGCGGCGCGCGGTAAATTGCCCTCCACGGCCTGGTGGCACACGATCGTCAGCCCGACTGGCAAGGAGAAGACAGGCTACCCGACGCAGAAGCCGCTCGGCGTGCTGCGCCGCATCGTCACCGCCTCGTCACGGCCCGGCGACCTGGTCTTGGACTTCTTCGCCGGCAGCGGCACGACCGGCGCGGCAGCCGCCGAACTCGGCCGCCGCTTCCTGCTGATAGACAACAACGAGGCCGCGCTGATCGCGATGGCCCGGCGCTTCGCCGCCCTGCCCGGCGTCGCCTTCGAGGGCTTCGATCCTGCGCCGTATCAGGGATGAGGATAGCAGCCCTCACCCCGCCGCCTGCGGGCGGC
>DASUBC010000806.1:0-13900 GCA_035763465.1 Thermomicrobiales bacterium | reverse complement strand
GGATGGCCGATCACCCGCTACGCCAGGCGCTCCTGCCCAGCGTGCAGCGCCTCTTGCTGGAACCGGCCACCGGCGTGGCGGGGACGATCGTGCTGGAACGGGAAGGCGTCAAGCAACGGACCGCGAAGCCGTTCTGACGGCGGCGGCCCCCCAGCCCCCCAATGCTGGGGGGAGCGCCTAACCCCACGCCGGGGCTGGCTACCAACCGTCACGTCAGCCCAGCGTACTCCCCCCAGCATTGGGAGCGGGGACCATCACCGCGCGTCGTAGGCGATGCGCCCGGCGATTATCGTCAGGCGCACCTGGCCGTCCGCGTCGAGCGCGACGAGGTCGGCGGCGCAGCCGGGCGCCAGGTGGCCGGTGTTCGATAAGCCGAGGATGCGCGCGGGGGTAGTGGCAAGCAACTGGGCGGCGTCCACCAGATTCATGCCCGCGCCGATGGGTACGGGCGCGGTGATGGTGCGGAAGGCGCGGTCGAGCGTGCCGAGGCTGCCGGCGAGCGTGCCGTCCGGCAGGCGCACGGTCACGCCGTCGGAGTGAACCTCCTTGCCGAACCACTGGTAGTCACCAGGCGGCAGCCCCGCTGGCCCGACCGCGTCGCTGACCAGCGCGACACGCTCTGGGCCTTTGGCGCGAATCGCCAGCGCCAGGATGGCTGGGTGGACATGCTCGCCGTCGGCGATCAGCTCGATGGTCAGCCGGTCATCGGTCAGGGCCGCGCCGGCGGTGCCGGGTTGCCGGTGGTGAATCCCTAGCATCGCGTTGAAGAGATGCGTCGTGTGCCGCGCGCCTGCTGCCGCCGCCTGGCGGACAAGGTCGTAGTCGGCGGCGGTGTGGCCGATGCTGGCAACGATGCCGCGCCGCGCCAGTTCGGGGATGAGCGCCAGCGCGCCGAGCGCGTCGGGCGCGATCGTCATCAGGCGTACGGCGCCGGGCGCCGCGCCCAGCAGCCGCTCCAGGCGCGCCGGTTCGGCCGGGTGCATGTATTCGGGCCGGATGGCGCCCGCGCGCTGTGGGTTGAGGAATGGTCCCTCCAGGTGCGCGCCCAGGATACGCGCGCCACCGGCCGCGCCGTTCGCCTGCGCGGCCTGCGCCGCCGCGATGGCGCGGAGGGCCGCGAGCGTGCGGTCCTCGGCATCGGCGGCGAGCGTGGGCAGGAAGGCGGTCACGCCGCAACGCGGCAGAAAAGCCGCCAGGTCCGCGCTCTTGCCGGCGTGCGCGTCCGCGCCGCCCGCGCCGTGAATGTGCAGGTCAATGAAGCCTGGCAGCACGGTCAGGCCGGTGACGTCGAGCGTCGCGCCGGCCGCGCCCGCGCCGATACCGGCGATTTGCCCCGCGCGCACGGTGATTGCCGCGCCTGGCAGCACGCCGTCCGGGGTCACGACCTGGCCGCCCGTCAGCGTCCAGTCCTGTTCGGGTGTCGTTACGTCACTCGTCATACTTCTGGTTCCTTGTCTTACACAGCATCGTGCGCCACACCGGGTGCGGCAGAGCGCGCCCCGCGTATATTGTCGCTGAATGGGCCGGGCGGCGCACATGGGGCAGCCCTCACCCCGGCTCGCCGGGGCGCCCACGGAGTGGGTCGTGCCGCCCCTCTCCCGCGATGCGGGAGAGGAGCCGGGGGGTGAGGGTCGTTGCTATGGCGTGGCGGGCGCGACCGCCGGCACGTAGATGCGGAAGGGTGTGGGCGGCGTGCCCTGCGGCTGGCCGTCGAGGGCGACTGTGCCGGAGAAGACGTAGACCGGCACGAGGTATGTGCCACTGTCGTTGGTGGCGGTCGTCCAGCCGATATCCACGTTCGTCACGGTCGCGGCGCCTTTATAGACCGTGCCGCTGGGCAGGTTGGCCGGGATGGTCTGATCAACCTGGAGATAGCCCTTCCCGGCCTGCGCGTCGGCCCAGGCGTCGGCGGCGGGACGCAGCCGCACCGGCCGCTGCGTGACGTCTTCCGGCCAGCGATAGGTCGCGGTCCGCACGGCGCCTTTGGCATCGAGCGTGACGACCACGGCGGGGTCGCCGAGAATCAGCGGACCGGGCGACTTGGGCCGGTAGGTGACGACGATTTCGTCAGGCGCCGGCCGGGTGACGTGACCGCCATCGGCGTTCGGCGGCAGCAGCGCGCTGGTCGAGAGCCACTGGTTCGCCACCGCGAGCGCCGTGTCGTCGTTGAGCGCCGGCGGCGGTGTCGGGCCGGGCGTTCCAGCCGGCGCTGGAGGAGTGGTCGCGGTCGGCGGCGCGGATGTGGCAGTCGGTTTAGGCGCTGCCGTCGCCGTCGGACCGGGCGCGGCGGTTGTGGTGGCGGCTGAGGTCGTAACGGTCGTCGTCGCGCTCGTGGTCGCGGTGCGCGTGGCGGTCGCCGGCGCCGTGACGGTTGGGGCGGCGAACGCGCTGACTGCCGGGCCGGCGGTCACGCCGGGCGCGGTGTAAGTGAGGACGCCGGTCTGGTTGTTAATGGTCAGCGTGCCAGGATCGGTGACGGTAAAGCCGGTCGCGGTCTGCTGCACCGGGCCTTTCAGCCCCAACGCGCCCTTCAGGGTCGCGACCTCGGCGGCGGTGAAGGTATGCCAGGTGACGGTGTAGGCATAGTCGGCGCCGGGCGCGGTGGTCAGGTCGGCTTGCAGGGTGTAGGTCAGGTTGTAGGTGTAGGGCCGGGGCGCCGGCGTCGGCAGCGCGACGGGCGGCAGCGGCGGCACTGTCGGGCTGGGCGGCGGGGTCGGTGTTTGTGTCGGCAGCGGCGCCGGCGTTGGCGTCGGCAGCGGCGTCGCGGTCGGCGTTGGTGCGGCCGGTGGGTTGTTCACGACCGGCGGATTATAGACCACTGGTGGCGGATTATAGGCCGGTGGTGGGGTATAGGGCCGCTCTGTCGGCGGCGCGGCGGTGGGTACTCTGGTCGGCGTGGGCGGCGGCGCGGCAGCCACAGGCGGCAGGACACCGCCGAGCGCGGCGGCCATCGCCCCCGCGATACCCCGTGCGGCGCGTGACTGACCGCTGCCCAGCGGCGCGTTGACGATCCGGGTTGCGGTGGCGCGCGGGCGAGTCGCGATGGCGGTGGCGCGGGCGGTCGGCGTGATGACCACGGTCGCCGTCACTATTTCCGGGGTCGGCGCGGGCGTCTCGACCAGCGCGAGGAACTCGGTTGGCGAGGGCGTCGCCTGCGCGACCTGCGGCGCCGCCGCGCCGTGCCGGACGAGCGCCGCGCCGACGATGCCGACACTGGCGAGGAGTAAGATCAGGGCCAGACCGAAGGCCAGCATGGCGCCTGGCGGCATAGTGCCGAGATTCTCCAGATAGCGGTTGCGTGGTCGCCGTCGCCGCTGCACGGGCGATCCTCCCTCGTCGAGTCACAGGTCAGCAGGCGGCGCTCCGCGCCTTCGCCTTTGAGGGATACCACACCGATTTCCGGCCAGTCAAGGCATCACCGGCTGATTCGTGCCATAAGTACTAGCCGTCGGCAGCGCGGCAATTCTGCCTGCGGTGGCGGGGAAATCGGTGCTGTGCCTGACTGCCGGCTTCGGCGCCAGACGAGCGCACTGCCCACCCGCCCGCCTGCCCGACTTTGCTATACTTCCTGGGATTCCGCGATGAGTGGCGGGAGAAGGCCGCGTGTAGATGCGTGCGTGTGGATTAGAGGAAACAGAGCGTGATCTTTCGACGAATATTGCGGCGCGGGCCGCGTGACGAGAAACTGGAACAGGGGCTACAAAAGACCCGGCACGGTGTCTTTCGCCAGGTCATCGAACTCTTCCAGCGCACCGAGATTGACGACGACTTCTATGACGACCTGGAAGCCCTGCTGATTGGCGCGGATATTGGCGCGGAGACGACCGACCAGTTGATGGAGGAATTGCGCGCACAGATTCGCGCGCGGGGGCTGCGCCAGCCGGCCGAGGCGCAGGAGATTCTGCGCCAGGACATGATTGACCTGTTGAAGAAGGCCGTGCGCTACCGGCGGGTGAAGATTCTCCAGCGCGGCGTACCCTACGTGATTATGGTCGTCGGCGTCAACGGCGTCGGCAAGACAACGACAATCGCCAAACTGGCGCGCTACCACCAACAGAAGTTCAACCGCTCGGTCATCCTCGCTGCGGGCGACACCTTCCGCGCGGCGGCGATTGACCAGTTGCAAATCTGGGGCGAGCGCGCGGGCGCGCCGGTGATCGCGCACCAGCCCGGCGCCGACCCCGGCGCGGTCGTCTTCGACGCGATGCAGGCGGCGCACAACCGCCACGCCGACGTGCTGATTGTGGATACGGCCGGGCGGTTGCACACCAAGTACAATTTGATGCAGGAACTGGCGAAGATTCGCCGCGTGATGCAGAAGACCGTGCCGGAAGCGCCGCAAGAGGTGCTGCTGGTGATTGACGCCAACACCGGCCAGAACGGGCTGCGCCAGGCGGAAGAGTTCGCCAAGTCGGTCGAGATTTCCGACATCGCGCTGACGAAACTCGACGGCACCTCGAAAGGCGGCATCGCCTTCGCCGTCACCAAGGCGCTCGGCGTGCCAATCTCCTATGTCGGCACCGGCGAGAAACTTGACGACATGACCGACTTCAACGCCGAGACGTTTGTAGATGCGCTCTTTTTTGAGGAGCGCGAAGAGGATGAGTGATGAGTTAAGTACGAAGAACGAAGGACGAAGTACGCTCGGGCAGGCGCGGAGCCAGCAAACCGACGCAGCGCCAAACGAGGCGTCCTTCGTCCTTCGTCCTTCGTCCTTCGCTCCCCGCTTCACTGGAGCATACCAATGGCGATGTTCGAGAGCCTGAGCGACCGGTTGCAAGGCATCTTTCAGCGCATCGGCAACCGGGGCCGGCTGACCGAGAAAGATATTGACGAGGCGATGCGCGAGGTGCGCCGCGCGCTCATTGAAGCCGACGTCAACCTGGGCGTCGTCAAAGAGTTCATCGCGGCGGTCAAGGAAAGGGCGCTCGGCGCGGAGGTGCTCAAAAGCCTCAGCCCCGGCCAGCAGGTGATCAAGATTGTCCACGAAGAACTAATCAACCTGCTTGGCAACGACCAGGTACCGCTGGTGAAGGCGACGCAGCCGCCTTCGGTCATCATGCTGGTCGGTTTGCAAGGGGCCGGGAAGACGACGCACGCGGCGAAACTGGCGGTTCATCTGCGGAAGCAGGGACAGACGCCGCTGCTGGTCGCCGCCGACGTCTACCGTCCCGCCGCCGTGAACCAGTTGCAGGCGCTCGGCAAGCAAATCAATCTGCCGGTTTATGACGAGGGTGTTAGCGCCGCGCCGCCGCAGATTGTCGAGCGCGCCCTGCGCGTGGCGCGCGAAAAGGGCAACGGCACGGTGATTATTGACACCGCCGGGCGCCTGCAAATCAACGAGCAGTTGATGCAGGAACTGGAGGATGTCAAGGCGGTCGCCAAACCGGACGATATTTTGCTGGTCGCCGACGCCATGACCGGCCAGGAGGCGGTCAATGTCGCGCGTGAGTTCAACGAGCGCGTTGGTCTGACCGGCGTGCTGATGACCAAGATGGACGGTGACGCGCGCGGCGGCGCGGCGCTCTCTATCCGCCGCGTCACCGGCGTGCCGATCAAGTTCCTCGGCACGGGCGAAAAGGTGGACGCGCTGGAGCCGTATTACCCCGACCGCCTGGCCTCGCGCATCCTCGGCATGGGCGACGTGCTGAGCCTGATTGAGAAGGCGCAGCAGCAGTTCGACGCCGACCAGGCGAAGGAGATGGAGAAGAAAGTCCTCGCGGGCCGGTTCGACCTGGAGGATTTTCTCAACCAGTTGCAGCAGGTCAAGCAGATGGGGCCGCTGAACCAGTTGCTGGAGATGATTCCTGGCCTCGGCACGGCGGCGCGCAAGCAGGACGTGCAGGTCAGCGACGACGATTTGAAGCACATTGAGGCGATCATTCGCTCGATGACGCCGCAGGAGCGCCGCAGCCCGCAACTGATCAAGGGCAGCCGGCGGCGGCGCATCGCCAACGGCAGCGGCACCAGTATTCAGGAAGTCAACGAACTGTTGAACCAGTTCAAGCAGATGCAGCGGATGATGGCGTCACTCGGCAAGGGCGGCCTGGCGGGCCTGGGCGGCGGCAAGCGCGGGCGCTTTCCGGGGATGCCGTTCTAGACCCGACGGCCCTCATCCCCTGGCCCACGACCCACTGCGCGGGTACCCCGCCGTGTCACGGGCGAGAGAGAACATCCCGCAAGCCAATAGGCAGTTCCCCTCGCCTGCAAGGCGGGAGAGGGAGCAGGGATGAGGGCCGCCACGCCTAGACGTACGTACACGTCTGTGCTACCCTACGTGCTATGAGCGACGTACCGCCGGAAGAAACGCCAACTACCCCGCCCGGCCTGGACACCAGTTCAGCGCCGGCAAACGCCACCCCGCCGCCGGCAGGGGGTGAACCGAACTATTACGACATCCTTGGGGTGCCGCCGACGGCTGACGCGGCCACTATCGAGGCGGCGTACAGCAGCCGCTCGCTGCGCTTCCGCATCGGGCAGTTGCGCGAACGGGCGCAGGCGATGTCCGGCCCGACCAAAGACGAAGTCGAGCACGCCTTCGCGGTGCTCAGCGACCCGGCGGCCCGCGCGCGATACGATGCCGCCTACTTCCCTGAGCAAGCGCCGCCGCCGGTCCGGCCGCGCCGGCGCATCCCCGTCCAGGTCTGGCTCGTCGCGGCCATCTGGCTTGCCGTACTGGCGGGCGTTATCTATGCCGGGTTCCAACTGCGGGCCAAACCGGCGGCAAGCGCCATCACCGCGATTGTGAACGCTACCGTGACCAGCGCGCCCAACTCGGCCGGCGCGACGAGCGCGGTGGTCGCCATCGCGTCGCCGGTGGCGACCGCTACGGCGACCACCGTGCCCGCCACCAGCGCGCCGTCAGTCGCGCCAACCGCCGCACCGCCGACCGCGACCGCGACCGCGCCACCACCAACGGCGACGCCGCCACCGACTGCGCCGCCAAGCCCCAGCGCCGCCCCGACGGTGAACCCCGGCCAGGCGATTTTCCGGCCGACCGAAACGCCGGCGGGCCAGCCGGTGGCGCCGACCGCAGCACCGCTGGCGACGCCGCCACCGGCTGCGCCAGTCCCAACAACAGCGCCGCCCACCGCGCCGCTGGCTCCAACGGCCACACCTGTGCCGCCCCCGCCCCCAACGCCGACGCCGGAACCACCGCCTCCGCCGCCCCCAGCGCCTGCTTTCGCGGCGACTGACCGGATTGGCACGGCGCTGCCGGTCAATTTCCGAACCGGGCCAGGAGTCGAATACGCCAGCCAGGGCGGATTGCCGCAAGGCACCCTGCTGGCGGCGACCGGCCGCAGCGCCTACGCGGGTGGTTACCTCTGGCGCGAATTCGACCTCGCCGATGGCCGCCGGGGCTGGGTGCGCGATATTGACGTGCTGCCGGTGCGGTAGACGCTGTCGCAGGTCGGCAGGTCGCAAGTCGCGTTGGTCAACCTGGCTGCCAGGCTACCAGCGCAGTGCTGCTAGTAAGAGACCTGTGACCTGCTGACCTGCGACCCGGACGCTGACGATGGCGATTTGCGTGGTCTGTGGCGCGTGGACTGAGCCGCCGCACCTCGTGACGAGCGACGGCACGCTGTACAGTGTTTGCCCGGAATGTGACTATCGCGAGCCATTTGTGCAACGGCCGCTCTGGTGGATCGCCGGGTCGCCCGGCGCGGGCAAGAGCACACTCGCGCCTTTGCTGCGGGCACGGCTACCGGAGTGTATTGTCTTCGAGGGCGAGGCGATTGACTTCTGGCGCTTCGAAGGGCCGGCGAGCGACTACTCGTCACTCTACAATCAGTGGTTGAAGGTTGCCTGGGAAATCGCGAGCAATGACCGCCCGGTCGTAATGCTCGCCACCGCGCTGCCGGAGCAATTGGACGCCTGCACCCTGCGGAACCGCTTCAGCGCGATGCACTACCTGGGCCTGGTCTGCGCCGAGGCCACGCAGGCGGCGCGGCTGCGCGCCCGACCGGCCTGGCGCAAGTCGGCGGCGCCCGAATTCATCCAGCAAGCGTGCGGCTTCACCGCGCACCTGCGCGCGGAGGTTCGCCCCGACCAGCCGTCCGTCACGCTCCACGACACCACTGGCCTGACGCCGGCGGCCAGCGCCGACTGGGTTGCGGCGTGGGTGCGGCGCGGGTTGCAGGTTGCGGGTTGACAGGTTGCACGTTGGGGACGGCGAACGCGGTGGTCGCCTACCACCGCGCTGGCCTGCCGAGAACTTGCAACCTGCAACCTGCCAATCTGCAACACCGTCTACGCATAGATGCCGCGCACGGTGACGGCGTCGGCGACGCGCTGGATGGCGCAGATGAGCGCGCCGTTGCGAAGCGTGACGTCGTGCTCCTCGGCCGTGGCGACGGTCGCGGTGAAGGCTTTGTCCATGATGTACTTGAGGCGCGAGTTGACCTCCTGCTCGGTCCAGGCGAAGGCTTGCAGCGACTGGACCCACTCGAAGTAGGAGACGGTCACGCCGCCCGCGTTCGCCAGAATGTCCGGCACGAGGTAGATGCCGCGCTCGGCGAAGATGCGGTCGGCCTCCGGTGTCGTCGGGCCGTTGGCGCCTTCGACGATGAGCCGGGCCTTGATGTCGCTGGCGTTGTGCTCGGTCAGTTGCCCTTCCAGCGCGGCGGGGATGAGGATGTCGCAGGGGAGGGTGAGGAACTCGGCGCTCGTGACGTGGTCGGCGGGGTAGCCTTCCAGGGTGCCGTTACTGCGGGCGTAGCGTATCATGGCCGGCACATCGAGACCCTTCGAGTCATAGAAGCCGCCCGACACATCGGCGACGCCGACGACGGTCGCGCCGGTCTCGGCGGCGAGTTTCGCGGCGGTTGAGCCGACATTGCCGAAGCCCTGCACGATGACTTTCGCGCCGTCCAGGTCGAGGTCGAGTTTCTTCGCCGCTGCCGTCATCATGTAGACGACGCCGCGTCCGGTCGCCTCGACGCGCCCCTCGGACCCGCCGATAATCAGCGGCTTGCCCGTCACGACGCCCGGCACGGAGTAGCCCGCGTGCATCGAGTAGGTGTCCATCATCCAGGCCATCACCTGGGCGTTGGTGTTGACGTCGGGCGCGGGAATGTCCTTGTGCGGTCCAATCAGGACGCTGATTTCGGCGGTGTAGCGCCGGGTCAGGTTCTCCAGTTCGCGCATGGAGAGTTTCTTCGGATCGCAGGTCACGCCACCTTTCGCGCCACCGAAGGGAATGCCGACGACCGCGCACTTCCAGGTCATCCACATCGCCAGCGCCTTGACTTCATCAATCTCCACGCTGGGGTGGAAGCGCACGCCACCCTTCGCCGGGCCGCGATGAATACTGTGCTGGACGCGGTGCCCCTCGAAAATCTGAATCGAGCCATCGTCCATCTGCACGGGAAAATTGACGGTGTACTGGCGCTGGCAGACACCAAGAATGCGCCGGAGATTTTCCGGCAGCCCCATCATTTCTGAGGCGGTGTGGAATTGCTCGACCGCCATCTCAAACAGGCTGCGTTCCTGGCTCTGTCGTTGTCCTGTTTCGGCGACCATGACTCTCTTCTCCCTACGAACGCGCGCGAATACGTCGCATACTGCTGCCAAAAAACCATTGCTATCACATCAAACGCATTACGCGCGCCGCGAGTCTCGCGGATTTGTGCAGCCGGCCAAAGCGCCTTGTGCAGCCCGCACGAACGGCGCCGGGTGCGCGGCGTACAAAAAAGCGGCAGCGCCCACCACCGGAGGCGCTGCCGCTCGCCTAGCCTTGCGCGTTTGCCTGCGCCTGCAACTCCTCGTCGAGCAGGCGGTTGACGACCTTGATGTCGCCGCGCCCGCCGAGCAGTTTCATGGTCGCGCCGACCAGGCGGCCTTTGGCAGCGGTCTTGCCGCTCAGGAAATCGGCGACCGGCTGCGGGTTGGCGGCGATAGCCTGGCGCACCGCGTCGCGAATCGGCGCTTCGTCCCTGACCTGCGCCAGCCCGAGACGCGCGACGATGGCGGCGGCGTCTTCGGCCGGCGCCGCGCCGTTCAGCATCGCCGCGAGCACTTGCTTGGCGGCGGTCTGATTGATGGCGCCGGCGTCGAGGAGGTCGAGCAGGCCGCGCAGCCGGGCGGGCGTCACGGGGGAGGCGCCGATGGCCTCGCGGTCACTCAGCGTGGCGAAGAGGTCGTTGACAATCCAGTTCGCCGCCTTCTGGGCGCGGTCGGGCGCCTGGTCGCCGGCCAGCACCGCCTCGAAGTAGTCGGCGACCGGGCGAGCGTCGGTGAGGGTCACGGCGTCGTCGGGGCGCAGGCCGTATTGCAGTCTGAAACGTATCAGGCGGGCGTCGGGCAGTTCGGCCATCCGCGCGCGAATGGTCTCGACCCAGGCGGGGTCCATCGTCAGCGGCGGCAGGTCGGGTTCGGGGAAGTAGCGGTAATCGTTCGCTTCCTCTTTGGTGCGCTGCGAGAGGGTCGCGCCCTGTTCCTCGGACCAGCCGCGCGTCTCCTGTGGAATCGTGCCGCCGGCCTCCAGGATGGCGCGCTGGCGTTCGACTTCGTAGGCCAGCGCCCGCTCGACGGCGCGGAAGGAGTTCATATTCTTGATTTCGACCTTCGCGCCGAAGGTGGTCGCGCCAACGGGCCGCAAGGAGACGTTCGCGTCGCAGCGGAGCGCGCCTTCCTCCATGTTGCCGGTGCTGACGCCGATGTAGCGCAGAATCTGCCGCAACTTCATCATGTAGGCGCGGGCTTCCTCGGGCGAGCGCAGGTCCGGCTCGCCGACAATCTCCAGCAGCGGCACGCCCGCGCGGTTGAGGTCCACCAGGCTGAAACCCTCGCCGGTGACGGGGTCGGTGGCGTGGAGGTTGCGCCCGGTGTCTTCCTCCATGTGGACGCGGGTGATGCCGACCTGGCGCTCCTCGCCGTCGAAGGTGAAGGTGATCGTGCCGCGCACGGCGAGCGGCAGGTCGTATTGGGAAATCTGGTAGCCCTTCGGCAGGTCGGGGTAGAAGTAGTTCTTGCGGTCGAACTTGTTGGCGGGCAGAACCTCGCAGCCGAAGGCCAGCCCGGTCATCACCGCCGCCTCGACAGCCGCGCGGTTCACGATGGGGAGCACGCCGGGCATCCCCAGGCAGACAGGGCAGACGTGAGTATTGGGCGGGGCGGCGAAGTATTCCGCGCTGCACCCGCAGAACATCTTGCTGCGCGTCAGCAGTTGCGCGTGTACTTCCAGCCCAATGACCGTCTCGAACTCGCTGCCCATGCGCCTGGTTCCACTCCTCATGCTCTCGTCCACAACGCCGGCCACCGCCCGGCGCATACCCTGCGATTTGCCTGGTCAGTATAGCATTTAGGGGGTAGACGGTAGACGGTAGTTCTTCTCCAGAAGGCAGTGCTTGTCTACAAGCGCCGTGTTTATGAAAAGCAACTACCGTCTACCGTCTACCGTCTACACACCCGCCAGCGCGGCGAGGAGGCGGTCAAGTTCCTCCTCGGTGTTGTAGAAGTTGGGCGAGACGCGCAGGCCGAGCGGGCGCAGGGCGACGCTGATGTGTTGCGCCGTCAACGCCTCCAGCAGCGCGGTGTCGCGCTCTTTGCTGCCGAGCGTGAAGACGATAATCTGCGAGCGGCGGGCGGGGTCGGGCGGGCTGACGATGGTGACGGCGGGGTTGCGGGCCAGGTGGGCGTAGAGGTATTCCGCGAGCGCTCGGTTCCGCGCTTCGATGGCCGCGAGGCCGAGTTCTTCCAGCAGGCCGAGCGAGGTGGCGAGCGCGGCCAGGCCAATCTTGTTGCCGCCGCCCGCCTGGTAGCGCGCCGCGCCCGGCTGCCAATCCAGCGGGCCGTCGGCGGCCTCCGGCACGACGCGCACTGCTTGCGCGCCGATGAACGTGGGGGCAATTTGGTCGAGCGCCGTGGGCGCGACGTAGAGCGCGCCGACGCCGAAGCCAGCCAGCAGCCACTTGTAGCCGTGCAGTGCGAGGGTGGAGACGCGCGCCGCGTTGACGTCGAGTTGGGCCGCGCCGGCGAGTTGAATCCCGTCCACAATGAGCAGGCAGCCGGCGCGGGCGCACCGCGCGCCGAGCGTCTCCAGGTCGGCGCGGTAGCCGGTGTTCCAGGTGATGGCGCTGCACGCGATAGCGCGCGTGCGGCCGTCCACCCGCGCCATGATGTCGTCCACCGTTGGTCCCGCGCCGGTGACAGGGACGCCGCGCGCCTCGACGCCGCGCGCCCGCAGGTGCAGCGCCGCCGCCGCGAGCGCCGGGAACTCGCGCTGCGGCACGACGATATTGTCGCCCGTGCGCCAGGCGATACCCTGCATGGCGATATTCATGCCGTGCGTCGTATTGCTGGTGAAGACGATGTCGCCGGGCGCCGCGCCGATGAGCCGGGCCAGGCGTTCGCGCGCCAGGCGCTCGTAGGGCGGCAGCGCGGCCAGGCGTGGCGTGCCGGGCGCCTGGGTCGCCTCGGCGACCTCGCGCACGACGACGGCGGTGCGCGCCGGCAGCGGCCCTTGCTCCGCGCCGTTGAGATAGGTGCAGTCTTGGACGAAGGGGAATTCGCGCTCGCGCACTTCGGATAGGGTGAGTGTGCCGTTCACGGTGGACATAGCGATGAACCTCTCCTGCCGACAGTGTCCTCTGCTGGCCGCCTGGCCGGCAACCCGCCTATTCTACCGGAGGGACGGCCCCCCGGCCCCCAATACTGGGGGAGTGGCTTGGGTCAGCGCAGCGGTTGTCGGTTGACCCCGGCGTTGGGATAGTGTGCTCCCCCAGCATTGGGGGGCCAGGGGGGGCCGGCTTGGGACTGTCGGGCCATTGCGCCGCCCCCCGCGCGCCGCCGATAATGCCTGGCATGGACGTCGCGGTCAGCCTGCTTGCCCTTGGCGCGGCGTGCGCCTTCACGCTCGCCTTTGGTGGCGCCTGCGCGTGGCCCGCCTGGCTGCGGCGCGGCGGCTACGCGCTCGCGGTGGCCGCCGCGCTGCTGGCGGCGGCGCGCTTCGCCCTCACCGTCTGGGGTTGGCTGCCGGCCGCTGCTACGGCCAACAGCGCCGACTTTCTCATCTTCTACCACGCGGGCCAGGCCGCGCGGCGCTGGCAGCCGCTGTACTATCTCGCCGGTCTCCGCCAGGACTCCGGCGCGGTCGTCTTCTTTCGCCACGCGCCGGCGGGCGCGCTGCTTTTCGCCCCCTGGACCTGGCTGCCCTATCACGACGCGCTCAACGCCTGGCGGCTGCTCAACGTCGGTATCTACGTGCTGACGCTGCTCGCAGTGTTGCGCCTGCTGCGAATCGGCTGGCGCACGCCGCTGGCGCTGGGGCTGGCGGCGCTCTGGTTCGTCAGCGCGCCTAGCCGCGATAGCCTAGCGCTGGGGCAGTGGGACGCGCTCTTCCTGGCGCTCGTGACCGGCGCGTTGGCGCTGTACTGGCGCCGCCGCGACCGCGACCTGCTGGCCGGCGCGCTGCTGGCGCTGCCGGTCGCCCTCAAGTTCTATCCCGCGCTGCTGCTGCTGGCGCCCCTGCTGGCGCGGCGCTGGCGCGTGCTGGCGGGCTGCGTGGGCGCGGGCGTCGCGCTACTGGCGCTCGGCGCACTCGGCGCGGGGCCGGCGAATACCGGCGTCTTCCTCTTCCACGTCCTGCCGGCGCTCGGCGGCGGCACGCTCTATGCCGAGAATCAGACGCTCTATGCCTTCGTGGGCCGGCTGCTCGCCACGCAACTCGTGGCGAAAGGGGTCAACGCGCATTATCCCGTTCTGGTGACCAGAGTCATCGCCGGGACGCTCGGTCTCGCCATCCTGGCGGTGACGGCGCTGGTGACCTGGCGCTGCCGGCGGAGCAAACTCGGCGGCGCGCTCTGCTTCGTGCTGCCCATGCCCGCCGCGCTGCTCATCGTGCCGACCGCCTGGGCGCACTACGCCACCTGGACCCTGCTGCCGCTGGCGGTGCTGGCGG
>DASUBC010000805.1:0-2619 GCA_035763465.1 Thermomicrobiales bacterium | reverse complement strand
GCGCGGCGCAGCGCCGGAACAAGCGAATCCGCTGGAGGGGAGACGATGGCGTGGCAACGGACACGGCGGATGGGTCTGGTCGGCATGCTGGCGACACTGTTGCTGGCAGCGATGGCCCTCTTCCCGGCGACTGGCAGCGCGGCCTGGGCGCCGCCAAATGAAGTCTATGTGACACAAACCGGGCACACGCTTCAGGGCGGCTTTCTCTCCTTCTGGCGCGACAATGGCGCCGCAACGTTCTTAGGTGATCCAATCAGCGAACGGATCACCGAGAACGGCGTCACCGTCCAATATTTTGAGAAGGCCCGCCTGGAATTGCACCCGAACCAGAGTGGCGACGATGACGTCGTGCTTGGCCGTCTGGGCGCTGAAATGCTGGCGACGGAAGGCGTAGACCTGACCGGCGATGTCGCCGCCGCGTCCGCCACGCCGCAACTGCTGCATTATCAGAACGATATCCAGCCGGCGCTCAATACATTCGCGCCCCTGGCCGCCTCGCCGTTCGGCGTGGACAATACCGACCACCGTTTCTTCAGTGAAACGGGGCACACGCTCAACTTCGCCTTCAAACTGGCCTGGGAGCACGATGGAGGCATTGACCAGTTCGGCTACCCACTGAGCGAGGAACGGCAGGAACTCAGCCCGCTTGACGGCAAGGTCTATACCACCCAGTGGTTCGAGCGCGCCCGCTTCGAGTATCACCCCGAGACTTCGAACAACTACAGCGTCGTTATCACGCCGCTCGGCGCGATGACCGCCAAAGCGCACGGCGTAGACACCGCCGCCGTCGCGCAAGGCGCCAATGTGCCGAGCTATGCGGAGGCGCTGTTCACACCACCAGCGCCGACACCCCAGGCCGCGCCAAGCGGGGTGAAATGGATTGACGTGAACCTCTCGCGCCAGTACCTTACCGCCTACCAGGGCAATACCGTCATCTGGAGCGGCTACATCAGCAGCGGCCGTGATGGCTACGAGACACCGACCGGCACCTTCTCGATTTTCGAAAAGTTACAGACCGACGACATGACTGGCGGCGTCAAAGGCACGCCGGAATACTACTTCCAGCCCGCCGTGCCCTGGGTCATGTACTTCGCCGGCGGCGGCTACGCCATTCACGGCAATTACTGGAATCCAAACTTCGGCACACAAACCAGCCACGGCTGTGTTGGTGTGCCAGTCGGCAGCGCCGAATTCCTCTACAACTGGGCGCCTCTCGGCACAACCGTCGTGATCCATTACTGAGCGCCGAGCACGCTTGCAGCACCGGGCCGGAGCAGGGACCATACTCTGCTCCGGCCTATTTTCGCCGCACCGAAGAACGTCCCACACGGCGGTACGGATGGACTGGCGGTTACCAGCCAGAAGTCAAGCGTCGAGAAGGTATTTAGTCCCTTTAACACGAACATGTCTTGCCCGGCGCTAGTGCAGTCGGATATAGTGCAACTGCGTCTGCCCCAATTGCATCGTTCAACATTGGGCGCCAGGAGCATCGGTCAATGGTGGGCGCATAGCGTCAGGAGCCGGGGAAAGGGAGACGGCAGGAATGGAGAATGAGGGCGATAAAGCGGCCCTATCCAGTAATGCACAGGCGGATAGTGAGGTAAATCCCTCGCTCGAACCGTTTCAGCCACCCAGCGATCCAGCCGAGGCTCTGCCACCGACCAGAGCCGGTTTTGCCTACCCTGCTGCCATCGCCGACCCCACGGCCGATCTGCTCCCGCGCTTGCGCCGCCTGGTGGAAGCCGCGACCGCCCGTGTGCGCGCGGTTGAGCAAGAAAATGCTCAACTCGACGAGCACGTTGCTGACCTGTCGCGTCAGAACGTCAACCTGCTGGCTGAACGGCAGGCATTACTGAGCCAGGTCGCGGGCCTCCAGGGACAAATCAAGAACCTGGAGGAACAACGGCACGAGCTAACTGCCCAGACAGCATACCTGGAACAACAGGTAGCGACCCTGCACGACGACCACGAGCGGCTAGTCAGCACGGCTGCGGGCCATCAAGAGCGGTTGCAGCAGTTACAACAGACACGCGGCCAGGAACAGAGCGCGCTCCTGACCCTGGCCGAGGAGCTGGAGCGGCTCGCGCAGGCGCCTTCCACTGCGTCTGAGCACCCATACGCCGCCCCGTCCAGCGGTGGCAATGCTCCTACCGCTAGCCCAACACCGGAAGAAGCCCCGGCGCCGACCACCGAGCCAGCCGAGCCAGCGCCGGTGACGCCGGTCCAGTCTGCGCCATTAACATCTCCGGCGCCGCAGCCGGCCAGTGAACCAACGGGCGCCGAGAGCGAAGGGGCGCGGACAGCGCCGCCGGACATTACGCCATTGGCAATGGCTGGAGAAAGCCCCGCCGCTACCGGCGAAGCGGTCCCCGCAAGTTATACGGTCATCGCGTATCCGTTTGCCCGGTTCGCTGACCTGGGCCAGTTCCAGGCCGCCGTACAGGGGTTGCCCGATGTCCAGAGCGTGCGAGTGCGCCGGTTTGCCCAGGGCACGCTGGAAATGCGCGTCGAATATGAGGGCAAGGCGCCTCTGACCAGCGCACTCCGCGACCTGCCACTCGACGTCGAGGAGATTCAGCAGGAAGAGCCATATCAATTACGCGTGCGGCTTCGCGCGGC
>DASUBC010000804.1:0-2910 GCA_035763465.1 Thermomicrobiales bacterium | reverse complement strand
CGCGCCGCGCTGCGCGCGATCCGCGCGCTGGGCGTCGCCCGGCCCCAGCAGATCACCCAGCACTTCACGCGCGGGCGCTATCCCGACCTGCGGGCCGTGCTGGCCGAACTCGTTGCGGCGGGGGACATTGTGAAGGTGCAGGTGGCCGGTGAAGGGCGCGCCTGGGCCGGCGACTGGTATGTGGCCGCCGGCCACCTGCCGTTGCTGGATGCCCTGGCCGGCGGTGACGCGGCGTGGGAGCCGCGCACCACGCTCCTGTCGCCGTTCGACAACCTGATCTGTGACCGCAAGCGCACGGCGTTGCTCTTCGATTTCGACTACCGGATCGAAATCTATACGCCGAAGGAGAAGCGCCGCTGGGGCTATTACGTGCTGCCCATCCTGCACGGCGACCGCCTGATCGGCCGGATCGATCCATCCATGGACCGCGCGCGAGCCCTCCTGACGATCAACGCCGTCCACGCCGAACCCGGCGCGCCGGCCGACCGGGCCACCGCTCGCGCCATCGCGAAGTCCATCACCGACATCGCCACATTTCTCGGCGCGCGTGACATCGCCTATGCCGGGTCGGTGCCGGCGGCCTGGCGGACGGCGCTGCGCGCGTAAAGTTGCCCAGCCCACCGCACGATAAACCCTCGTCTCGGCTTGCTGTATTGCCAGTCTCTTCTACTGCATCGCCGAAGAGGGGGCTGGACCGGCTTTACCGTGCTAACCGGCGGCCTCCATCGGTCGCCAGGCGCCTTTTCTTGTATCCTTTGGCGGTATTGATTGCTGGGCCTTGCTGTGTACATGAGGAGCTGATGGAATACGCGATTCTAGGTGGTGGCGCGCTGGGCCTGACGGTCGCGCTGCGCCTGCTGCAACGTGGCGAGCGGGTGACGGTATACGAGCGAGAGCCGGAGGCCGGGGGGCTGGCGGCGGGCTTTCAGATTGACGACGCCTGGCTGGAAAAGTTCTACCACCACCTGTTCCGTTCAGATGCGGCGATGCAAGGCTTGATCGCGGAACTGGGGCTGGCGGATCGGCTGCGCTGGCCGCGCCCGCGCACCGTGACGCTCTGGCAGGGCCAGGTCTACCAGCTCGATTCGCCGCTGACCGTGCTGCGCTTTCCGCCGCTCTCGCCGGTCGCGCGTGTGCGGATGGCCGCCGTGCTGGCCTTCCTGAAACTGGCCCCGGCCGCGCCGCTGGAGGGCAAGCACGCGGCAGCCTGGCTGCGCCGCTGGATGGGCGAGGCGCCCTACCGCATCGTCTGGGAACCGCTGCTGCGGAACAAGTTTGGCGACTGCAAGGAGGAAATCGCGCTGCCCTGGTTCTGGGCGCGCATTCACGACCGCTCCACTGAACTTGGCTACCTGCGCGGCGGTTTCCAGGCAGTCTACAACCGGCTGGTCGAGCGCATCCGCGCGCTCGGCGGCGAGGTCTGCCTCGGCGTCGCGGTCAAGTCCGTGCAAACGACGCCGAATGGGCGACTTTGCGTCACAATCGAACGCGGCGAGCGCGTGTTCGACCGTGTCGTCTCCACGCTGCCGCCCCGCCTGACCTGCCGGCTCGTGCCCGAACTGCCGGACGACTACCGCGCCCGCTACGACTGGGGCCGGGCCTATGGCGCGCACTGCCTCATCCTGGCGCTCGACCGACCGCTGACCGGCTCCTACTGGATGAACATCAATGACCCCGGCTTTCCCTTCCTCGCGCTGGTCGAGCACACAAACTACATGCCGCTTGGCGACTACGGTGGCCGTCATTTGATCTACCTGGGCAACTACCGGCCGATGGACGACCCGCTCTTCCGGCAAACGAAGGAGGAAGTGCTGGCCGACTTCCTGCCGCACCTGGCGCGCATCAACCCGGCCTTCACGCCCGCGTGGGTGACGGAGAGCTGGATGTTCGCCGCGCCCTACGCCCAGCCAATCGTCACGACCGACTACAAAGACCACCTCCCACCATTCGAGACGCCCGTTCCCGGTCTCTACGAGGCGAGCATGTTCCAGGTCTACCCGCACGATCGTGGGCAGAACTACTCCATTGTGCTGGCGGAAGAACTCGTCAAGCGAGTGACGAGTGACGAGTGATGAGGGAACGGCCCTCACCCCTGGCTCACTGTGTTCGCCGGTCCCCTCTCCCGTCGCCACGGGAGAGGGGATGCGAGCGTTAGCGAGTGGGGGTGAGGGTAATCCTCGTCTCTACTTCTCGACGCCTTGCAGCGTGCCGGACGCGAACGTGATCAGTATGCCGTTGGCGTCGGTGAAACTGATTCGCACCGTCCAGGTCTGCGCGGAGAAGAGTTTCACCGGCCCCTGGTAGACACCGTGCCCGGTGGATTTGAGTGTGCGCCCGCTGACGCCGGCCGGCGCGAAGAGGTCGGCGTCTAGTTGCGCTGGCAGGCCGTCCACCAGCGAGATGTTCTCGGGCAGCTGCGCGCCGGTGTCGGCGTCCACGAAGGTCGCGCGCAGAGTGGCCTCCTGGTTGACGACCGGCTGGGCCGGGTCGGTGGCGAGTTTCAGGATGTAGCGGTGGCCGTCCGTGCCCATGAACGCGGGCTGCACGGTGAGCGGGCCGCTCGGCGGCACGGCGCTGCGATAGCTACCATCCGCCCAGCGCGCGGTCACCTGCACGGTGTAGGCGCCGGCATCATGCGCGGTGGTGTCACCGCGATAGACGCCGTAGCCGGCCTGGGTCAGCGTGATTGGCGCGCTCTGGCAGCCGTTACCCTGCTCAGGTGGACAGAGCATGGCCGTCACGCTGGTCGGGGCGTCGTAGCGCACGCCTTGCTGGCCCGGCGTGACGATCTGGCCGCTCTGCGGGTCTACGAAGCGTACCTCGATCGTCACCCGGTCGCCGGAGGTGATGGCGGTTGGGTTGACGCTCGGTACGACTGCGGCGGGCGGGATGAAGGGCTGCGCGGCGGTC
>DASUBC010000803.1:0-4575 GCA_035763465.1 Thermomicrobiales bacterium | reverse complement strand
AAAGTACTGCTCGGCGGCGGCCTGGTCGCCTTCCATCAGCGCGAACAGCCCGAGGTGCTGCTCGGCCTCCACGATGGTCGGGTCTTGCGCCAGCACCTGGCGGTAGAAACGCTGTGATCCTTCGATGTCCTCGCGTTCGCGCCGTTCCAGCGCCTTCTCCATCAGCCGGGCGATCGCCGGTGGATAGGGCTGATCGCGCTCTTCAGGGCCGTTAGAGACCTCATAGCGCGGTGGGATCATCTCCTGGTAGCGGCCATCCTGCCAGAGCAACAGCGGCCGGTTCCCCTCAACGTGCCCGGCGCGGCGCAGGGCGAGCGCGGCATGCAGGCGCGTGTCGTCTGGACCGAGCCGGCCAAAGGCGAAGGTCCGCACCGCCTCAATGGCCTCCGGCGTGCCGATTTGCAGCAGAATCGCGACCGAGTTGGCCGAAGCGACCTCGTCGCCGATCCAGAGTGATTCGACGAAGGCCGGCAGAAAGGTCGGCATCCGGTCGAGGAAGGCCACGACCGCCGCGCGCCGCTCCTGCTCATCCGCCATCTCTTCGATCGCGGTGAACTCTTTCGCCGCCCGCTCGCCCACCGCGCCAGGCAGCAGCTCGCCCGGGCTGATCGCCGGGAAGCGCCGGCCGGGCGGCGTCTCATTGAGCCGGATCGCTTCGGCCAGCTGCGTCGCCACTGGATGCGGCTCCAGCTCCTTCAGGACGTCGAGCGCGGCCGGCTTGCGATTGACATTCGCCAGCGCCGCGCCGAGGTAGAGCAGTCCGCTATCGCTGAGCGCATCACGCGGCTGGCGTTCGAGCATGTCAATCACGCGCTGGTCTTGCGCCAGGAAGGCGAACGCATTGGCGGCGCGGTCGAACTCGAAGCGCGGGACGGCGACATCGTCTGCCGCCGGTGTGGGCGCAGCCTGCGCCAGCGCCCAGAGGCGGTCGGCCTGGGCCTTCGCCTCCGCCTGCCGGCCGAGAATCGTCAGGAAGCGCACCAGTGCGCTCAGGGCGTTGACGTCATCGGGCGCGCTGGACAGCACCTGCTCCGTCCCGGCGAGCGCCTGGTCCGTATTGCCAAGCTGGAACTGGCAGAGCGCCAGGTTATTGAGTGGCGCGGTCCAGCCGGGAATCACGCGCGCGGCATCGCGGAACTGCCGGGCGGCGCCGAGATAATCTTCTGTGCCCATCGCCGCCAGGCCGCGCTCCAGCAGCAGCCCGCCGCGCTCTGCCTCGGCCTTGGAGACATGATGCGTTTGCGCCAGCTCGTCGAGCGCGGCTTCCAGCGCGTCGCGCGCCTCCACCACCTGCGCCAGTTCCTCATCGTCGGGGTCTTCTGAAAGATACCGCCGCAGCGCCCGTAACGCGTTGACGATGCGGCCCTGCGCCTGGTAGACGCCAGCCAGCAGCCGCCACAGGCTCGGGTCGTCCGGGTCAAGTCGCTGCGCTTCCTCCCAGCGTTCCGCTGCGCCGGCCAGGTCGCCGACCTCGCCGTAGGCCATTCCGAGCAGCTTGTAGAGGATCGGTTCGCGCGGGTAACTCTGGAGTAATTCCTCCATGATGAGGATCGCTTCGATGAAGCGCCCGGAATCGAGCAGCCCGACGAGTTCGTTGACCGCCTGATTATCGAGCGGCGGCACGTCCCGCGCCTGTCCGGCCGGGCCGCCCTGCGCGCCCCGCTTCCGTTTTGCCATCTCGTCGCGCCCCCTTCATCGTCGCGTCCGCATCCACTCCCTGTGGAACATCCAGCCGTTCCGCCCAGGTCGTCCAAGTGTACCAGCTTGTTGGTCGCAGGTCTGAAGGTCGAAAGTCGCAGGTCGCTCGCCGGTGAGCCTGGCGCATAAGCTGACGTGAAGAAACATAGTAGGATTGGCGCCAAGCGACCTGCGACTTGCAGACCTGTGGACCTGCGACCCGAAAACGGAGGAGTTATGGACGCGACCGACCTCTGCTTCACCCCCGCGACCGAACTGGCGCGGCTGATTCGGGACCGGACAGTCTCGCCAGTCGAGGTCACGCGGGCGGTGCTGGCGCGCATCGAGCGGCTGAATCCGCGCCTCAACGCCTACTGCACGGTGACGGCGGAGAGCGCGCTGGCGGAAGCCAAGGCGGCCGAAGCGGCGGTGATGAAGGGCGCGACGCTTGGGCCACTCCACGGCGTGCCGATCTCGGTAAAAGACCTGACCTACACGAAGGGCGTGCGGACTGCGCGCGGGTCGCGTCTCTGGGCCGACTACGTGCCGGACGAAGACGCGCCGGTGGTGGAGCGCATCAAGCGGGCGGGCGCGATCATCCTCGGCAAGACCAATACGCCGGAGTTCGGCTGGAAGGGCGACAGCGATAACCCCGTCTTCGGTCCGACCTACAACCCCTGGGACGTCGGGCATTCGCTGACGGCCGGTGGGTCGAGCGGCGGCGCCGGCGCGGCGGTCGCGGCGGGCCTGGGGCCGCTGGCGCTCGGCACCGATGGCGCCGGTTCGATTCGCATCCCGTCGGCCTTTTGCGGCATCGTCGGCCTGAAGCCGCAACTCTGGCGCGTGCCGACCTATCCGGCCAGCTCGGTCGAGACGCTGGCCTGTACCGGCCCGATGACGCGCACGGTGCGGGACGCCGCACTGCTGCTCAATGTGATCGCCGGGCCAGACGAGCGCGACCGCCTGACGCTGCCCGCGAGCGACATGGACTGGCTGGCGGCCTGCGAAGGCGGTGTATGCGGCCTGCGGGTCGCCTGGTCGCCCGATCTCGGCTACGCGCCGGTCGAGCTGGAGATCGCCTCTATCGCCAAGAATGCCGCGCAGGTCTTCGCGGGCGACCTCGGCTGCGCGCTGGAGGAGGCGCATCCCGGCTTCCCCGACCCCGTCTGGGCGATCCGCGTGCTCTTCTACGCCGGCGTCGCGGCGAATCTCGCGGGTTTGGAGAACGACCGGCGTGAGCTCGTAGACCCCGCGCTGCTGGCCGCGCTCGACGAAGACGCCACCGACCTGACCGCGACCGACTATATCCGGGCCAACGCCGTCCGCCAGGCGACGTGGGATTACACCCGCCGCTTCTTCGACCACTACGATCTCTTGCTCACACCAGCGGTCGCCGTGCCGCCCTTCCTGGCCGGCATGGAGGGACCGGCGGAGGTGAATGGCCGCGCCATCGAGCGCTTCGGCTGGACGCCCTTTACCTACCCGTTCAACCTGACCGGCAACCCCGCGCTGAGCGTGCCGGCCGGCTTCACCGCCTCCGGACTACCGGTCAGTTTGCAGATCGTCGGCCGCCGCTTCGACGAAGCGACGGTGCTGCGCGCTGGCGCCGCCTTCGAGGCCGCGCGCCCCTGGGCCGATCGCCAACCCCCTGAGGATGCGCCCGCGGCCTGACCGCCTCAATCGCTTACTCGCGCATAAGTACGCGTGACGGGGCCGGAAAGCAATGCCGGCCCCGTTAGTGTCAGCGATACCGCCTTGCCGGACGCACCCACGGCGAAGGTGACGTTCAGAGGAAACGACTCGACCGCAAAGGCGGTGCCGCCCTCCGGCAGCAAGCGGCTTTGCGGCCAGAGTTCCGGCACGCCGTCCAGCACGAGATCACCATCACGCAGCGCGACGGTGCAAGTCTCCTGGCGGTTGTTCACGGTGCGACCATAGCGCCCGGTGAAGCGTTCCAGGGCAGCGGACGGCATGGTAACGTCTGACGCTGGCGGAAGGGCGAGGAAGTCCGCGGTCTGGCGCTGATACGCCGGCCAATCGCCTGTCGAGGTATCTATTGCCAGCCTGGGTATTGCGCTGCCGGCGAAGGCGGCATCGGTGAGCCGGCGAAACGCTGTCCAGAAGGCCACCATGCCCGCGAAGCCTTGTAAGTCTCGCCGCTTGCCATAGGCCGACTGAGTGCTACGCTCGACATAACTTTGCTCGATCGCGGGGCCGCGCCTGTCACACAGCCTCCGGAGCGACGCGGCCAGGTCGTCCTGCCGGAAGTAGATCAGGCATGGCTCCGCAGGCGCGATGATCTGTTCGACCGCGCTGACGTAGGCGCGAATCTCATTCAGCGGCACATCAAGCGGAAAGAGGCTCCAGGTCAGGTAGCCATAGAGACAGCCGTCAACAATTGCGACCGTTTCCTCGGTCCGCAGCCCATCTACAAACCGCCGCCACTGCTCCAGCGCGGCGGCGACCACCCGCCGGTACTGGCCGCCGGTCAGGTCGGCAACCGTCTGTTGCAGCGAGGCGTGGTCGTGGAAGGCGTAGACCGGATGATCGGCCTCTTCCTCATACCACCAGCGCGCCGGAACACCCTGCTCGCGCAGCCGCCGCGCGATGATCTGCGCGGTCGTTGACTTGCCGGAACCGGGCGCTCCTTCCAGCAGAATCAGCCTCGTACGGCGCATCTATACTTGCCCTTGCTACACACCGAAAACTGGCGCAACCGTAGACGAGCAAAACAGCCTGGCAGACCGGCTGGCATCATCCTTGCATAGTGCCGGCACAATGACGAGGTCTGTACGTGGAACGGAAAGGAGCATACATGCTGATTCTTCTGCTCGTCATCGTCCTGGTCATCTTGCTCATTGGCGCTATACCGAGCTGGCCGTATAGCCGGAGCTGGGG
>DASUBC010000802.1:0-8210 GCA_035763465.1 Thermomicrobiales bacterium | reverse complement strand
GTGACATAGGGCGGCGGATAACTGGGCGTGCCGAGTCCGAGCCACGGCACACCGTCGCGCAGCGCCAGCACCGCCGCCAGCGGCGCGACGATGCGCCGCCCCGGCCCGACCGCCACGCCAGGAAAGCCGTTGCCGGTGTTGACTCCAACACCGTCTACGACCAGCCCAGTGCCGAAGGGCGAGCCATAGACAGTGTGCAGCATCGAAATCCAGTTACCGCTCTCGTCCACGATGATGAGTTGATTGCTATCGGTCTTCGCGGGGTCATCGCCGCGCGGGCCGGGCGCGGGTGACGCGGCGTCCTGCACGGGTGGTGTTAGGTCCGCGCGTGGCAGACTGCCGGCGAGCAGGCGCGCATGGGACGCCAGGTAGTCCGGCGCCAGGATTGCGTCGAGGAGCACATCGAAGGCCAGCGGGTCGGCTCCGTAATGGGCGATCTGGTCGTCGGCGGCGGCGAGCACCCGCGCGACGATTGTCAGCGCGCGGGCAGAATCGCGCCAGTGGCCGAGCGCGGTGAGATCGAGCCGGTCCAGCACGCCGAGCGCGAAGCCGCAGTAGAGGCCGCCGGTGTCGGGCGGCGGTGAACCGAGCAGTTCGTAGCCCCGGAACTGGAAACGCACCGGCGCGTCCCAGCGCGGCGTATACCCCGCCAGGTCGTCCGTGCTCATCGTGCCGCCCGTCTCGCGCACGGCAGCGACGAAATGTTGCGCGAATTCGCCACGCTGGAACCACTCGACGCCATCCGGCGCGGCGATGCGGCGCAACGTTTCCGCCAATCGCGGCTGCCGCCAGACCTGGCCGACGCGGGGCAGGTAGCCGTCCGGCGTGTAGCGTTCCCGGCCAGAGGGGTAGTGGGTCAGCCGGTTGAACGCCGACGCCATTTCCCCATAGAGAAAGGAGTACATCGGGAAGCCGTCTGCGGCGGCTTTGATTGCCGGCGCGAAGTACGACGCCCACGGCCGCGTGCCGAAACGCTCCGCCGCTGCGCGCATCCCAGCGACCGTGCCGGGCACGCCGATGCGCTGGCCGGACGTCTCCGCGACGTTCGCGTCGGGCAGCCGCGCGCCGGCTGGATGGTCGAGGTTCGCGTTGAGATATGTGGCTTCGCCGGAGGCCGCGTGCCAGTAGAGCATCGCGAAACCGCCCGCGATGGTGGACATCTGCGGCTCCAGCACCATTTGTAGGGGCATCGCGGTCAGCATCGCGTCAACCGCATTGCCGCCGTCACGCAATACCGCCAGCGCCGCCTCGGTCACGGCCGGGTGCGACGAGGACACCATCGCCCGCCGGCCCAGCGCCAGCGATTTTGGCCCCTGTTCGGGCTGTGGTTGTGCCTGCTCCATCATCACACCCTCCGCTTATCGTTCAACGCGCGGCCAATACGAGGGTAGCGCGCGGCGCCCTGTTCCGGCAAGGCGAGGCGAGTAGAGAGCCGTGAGGGCGTGGGCGCGTGAGTCGTGAGAGAGTTCGGGTCAGCACAGTGCCTGACTTCTGGCGGAGGGCTATCCCAGTGGTCTCACGACTCACGACTCACGCCCTCACGACTATTCCTCGCCCCGATTGACGTGGTCAGACCTGCTTGCTATTGTGTTTGTATCAAGATGGGGCACGATGGGGGCGCGTGGGCAGGTCAGGTTGACCGTCTGACAAGGTGCAGGGGAAGGGTGTGCCGCGCGGGGACACGGCGCGCCTGTGGCCAGTGTGGGCAAACATGTGAAAGGGGCACGACAGTGTCGCAGTTACGAATCTCGCGACGATCCTTCCTCGGTGGGGTCGTTGGCAGCGCGGCAGTGGCGCTACTGGCGGCCTGTGGGAGTAGCCCGACGGCGACGGCCGGCACGTCCGGCGGTGGCGCGTCGTCTACGAGCACGTCGGCCTCCCAGACGAATCCCTTCGGCGGCGCGCCCACGAAGGCTGCGACCAGTTCGACGACGAGCTCGACGACCAGCGCCGCGAGCACCAGCGCCGCCAGTACCACCGCCGCCAGCAGCGCGGCGAGCAGTGCGGCGTCCGCCAAGGCCAGCCCCGCGTCTACCGCTCCGGCGGTGATCGGCGGCGGCAAACTGACCTACTGGGGCGGCCTGATCTTCTCCGACGACGCCAACAACCTCCAGGTGCAGGCTATCAAAGACTGGGGCAAACAGAACAAGGTTGATGTTGACGTCGTCATGATCAACCAGAACGAGACCAACCAGAAAATGGCGGCGGCGGTCGAATCGAATACGATGCCCGATGCCTTCGACATGGGCCTTGATCTTGTCCTGCTCCTCGCGGGGAAAGACAAACTGCTGCCGCTCGACGATCTCTACGCTAAGATCGGCCAGGCGCACGGCGGCTGGTTGAAAGCTGTGGACCTGGCGACCGATCCGAAACAGACGGGCGGCACGCGGTACGCCATCCCCTACGGCATGAGCGGCAACGTGCTCTTTCGGCGGAACGACGTGCTGAAAAAGGCCGGCATCACGGATGCGCCAAAGACCTGGACCGATGTCAGCGATATGGCGGAGAAGGTGACGAAAGCGCCGCTCTATGGCATGGGCTTCGCCCTCTCCAATGTGGGTGACGGCAATTTGCAGGTCTCAGTAATGCAATCGTGGGGCGGCCGGGTCGCGGACGACCAGGGCAAGACCTGCACACTCAAGTCGCAGGAGACGAAAGACTATCTGCAATGGGTAACGGACGCCTACAAGAAGAACCTCTTTCCGCCCGGCTCGACGACCTGGGACGGCGCGGGCGACAACAACGCCTATCAATCGGGGCAGGCGGTCTTTATCGCCAATACCGGCAGCGTGACGATCTGGATGCGCCAGAACGACAAAGACCTGCTGAACAATACGCTCTATTCGGCGCTGCCGAAGGGGCCGAAGATGCTCGTCTCCTCCAGCAGCCCGGTGCTGCGCGGTGTCGCGAAGTCGAGCAAAGTCACCGACGCGGCGAAGGCGCTGCTCGAATACCTGGCGCAGCCGGAGTTCACGCAGAAGTACTACCCGCTGGCTATCTATGGCCCCGTGCTGCAAGCCGAGACATCGTACGACCTCTTCAAGACCGATCCGGTGCATCAGGGGCTGGCCGATCTGGTGGTCAACGGCACGCCGCCGGCCTACCCGGACGTGAACAACACCGCCTACGCCGACTTCAACAACAACTATATCGTGCCGAAGATGGTGCAGCGGGTCGTCATTGACAAGTTCGACCTGGATAAGGCGATTGACGAAGCGCAGAAGGCCGGCGACGCCATCTACGCGAAGTACAAGTGAGTCGGGTAGTCGGGCGGTCGGGCGGTCGGGCAGTGGCGCTGGATGACCGCTGTGCTGGCAGCCAGGCACAGTGCTGACGGTAACCCACTGCCCGACTGCCCGACCGCCCGACTGGAGATAGCCATGGCTGTACGTGCCGCGCCGCTCCCTGAGCGGCGGCCATTTCTGACGATGGCCCGGCGGGAGACGCTGGGCGGCTACCTGTTGGTCTTGCCCGTCTGTCTCGTGCTGCTGGCGCTCGTCGCCTATCCCTTTGTCTACGCCATCGTTATTTCGTTCACCTCGCGCGTGGTGGGCGATGCCGGTCACTGGGTGGGGCTGGCGAATTACCGCTATCTCTTCAACTGGGTCACGTTCAACCAAGCGGTGAAGAACACGGTCGTCCTGGTCGTGGCGGCCGATATTCTGAAGTTCAGCATTGGGCTGGGCCTGGCGCTGCTGCTCAACGAGCAGATTCGGGGGCGTGGTCTCTTTCGCTCCTTCATCCTGCTGCCGTGGGCGATGCCCGGCTTCATCGCCTTCCTGACCTGGCGGCTGCTCTTCCTGCCGATCGGCGGCGGCGTCAACCTGCTCTTGCAGGCGCTGCATCTGCACGACGCCACGCCGATTGACTGGTTAGGACAGCGTTCCACCGCGATGCCGGCGGTGATCATCGCGACGGTCTGGCGCGGCTTCCCGTTCTGGTGCATCTCCTTCCTGGCGGCCTTGCAGAATGTGCCCCAGGACCAGTACGAAGCGGCGAAGGTGGACGGCGCGGGGAACTGGCAGCGTTTCCGCTATATCACCCTGCCCAGCATCCGTCACGTCATCATCGTCGTGACGCTGCTGTCGTCTATCTGGACGGCGAACAGTTTCGAGAATGTCTGGATTATGACACAGGGCGGGCCGTCGGACTCGACAATGTTGCTGCCGGTGCTGGCATTCTTCGGTATGCAGAGCCAGCGCCTCGGCGAAGCCGCTGCCGTCTCGGTCGCGATAGTGCCGGCGCTGGCGATTCTGGTCTTTATCGTCGCGGCCTTGTTACAGCGTGATGAGTAGACGATAGACGGTAGACGATAGGTACGGATCATTGGCACGGCGCTGATCTCCGAGCACCGCCTAGTGGAGAGGAACTACCGTCTATCGCCTATCGTCTATCGTCTCGCGAACGGAGTGAGCGCCATGGCAACCGTAACGCAAACCCGCACGCCCGCGCAGGCGGAACCGCGTGGCAAGGCCCGCGCCGGCTTTCAGTGGTCGTGGCGGCAGGTTGGCATTTACGCGGTGCTGGCGCTTGTCTGCCTGGCTGTGCTCTTTCCGATCTACTGGATGGTTACGATCTCGCTGAAAACGTCGAGAGACATCTACCGGCTGCCGTCACTTGTGCCGAAGACGCTGACGCTCGACAACTACAACACGCTGCTCGTCAAGAAGCACTTCCTGGTGGATATTCGCAATAGCCTGATCGTGGCGGGCGCCGCAACACTCGTCTCGGTCTTCATCTCGGCGCTGGCGGCCTACAGCCTGGTGCGCTTGAAATTTCGTGGGCGGGGCGTGGTCGGCAAACTCATTCTGCTGTCGTATCTGACGCCGGCCTCGCTGCTCTTCATCCCCCTGTCGGTCATCGTGGCGCGGCTGCACCTCGGCAATACGCTGCACGGGCTGATGATCGTCTACATGACCTTCTCGACGCCATTCAGCACCTGGCTGCTGATGGGGTACTTCCGGGGTATTCCGGCCGATCTGGAAGAGCAGGCGATGGTGGACGGCACGACGCGTATGGGCGCGCTGGTACGCGTGCTACTGCCGCTCTCAGCGCCGGGACTGGTGGCGGTCTCCATCTTCACCTTCACCGGCGCGTGGAACGAGCTCTTGCTGGCGCTCATTTTCATCACCGACGAAGACAAGCGCACCGTGCCCGTGGCGCTGCAATACCTGATCACCGGCGACGTCTACCTCTGGGGGCCGATCATGGCCGGCGCGGTCTTCTCCGCCCTGCCGGTAATGGTGTTGTACTTCCTCGCCCAGCGGTGGATGGTGCAGGGTATCGCCGCCGGCGCGGTCAAGGGCTGACGCGCCAGCAGTGCACTGTGACGCTTGGTACGGACTCCTTTGCGCTCCTTACATTTGTTCTCGTGTATACTCCCCGCGCTTCAAGCGAGCGTTGCCTTGCTATGGACCGAGGCTGCCCGCCTGTGAGTGTGTCCCAGTTAGCACGAAACTGTGAAGATTCGGGTGGATAGTTCTCGTACGATCGCGCGCCCATCACGAATTCATAGTAATGAACGGCTGGGTTTCCTACGCGCCAACACGAGAAATTCAGGCTCGCTCACCAGTTGATAATCATTCTTAGGTGGTATAGGCTACCCATGTGGTTCCAGGGGGTTGCCGGAACAGGAAGAAGGGTAGTGTGACTACGGCAGGCGGCAGGGAACGCAGGCGCGCCGGGCGGTTCTGGATAGCGGCGATCGTGGGGCTGGCGCTTGGCGCGCTCGGGATGCTGGCGGCGGTGCTGGTCGTCGGGATGCCACTGGCGGTCGGTCATCGCAATAACCTGCCACTCGAAAAGGCATATGGCAACGGCGCGGTGGGCATTGCCTCGCGGCTTGGCGCGGGCAAAGCGCAAACCGCCACCGCGCAGAATCCCGGTGGGCTGATCGCCGGCCGCGAAGCCTACACTGGTTCGTGCGCGATCTGTCACGGCGCAACTGGCGATGGCAATGGCGCGTTTGGCCAGGCGCTCTTTCCCCCGGCCACCGACCTGCGCGGCCACGATACGCAGGAGAAGAGCGATGCCCAGCTCTTCTGGATTATCAAGAATGGTCTGAGTTTCGCCGGAATGCCGGGCTTCGCGAGCCAGTATGACGACCCGGCGATCTGGGCGCTGGTGGCCTACACCCGGTCGCTGGGCGGCAGCGGCGCGAGCGGCGCGCTGGCGGTGCCGACACCGGCTGCGGCACAGCTGGCTCTGGCCGACCCCGCAGGCAACCCGGCCGCCCAGGGCGCGGCGGTCTACTTTGCCCAGGGCTGCCAGACCTGCCACGGCGCGTCCGGCGATGCGCCAGGCGAGCTGCGGCTGCGCGGTGGCGGACGAGAGGCCACAGAGGCGGTACGCAACGGCCGGCGCGGTATGCCCGCGTACTCAACTGCGCAGCTGCCGGACTCGCAGCTGACCACTCTGGTCGCATACCTGGATACCTTCTCAGGTGGCCGGCGCTAGCACCAGGCGTGTTGGCCGCATCCACCACACGGCTCTGGCGACAGTCTCAGGATGGACTGCGTTCGAGCGCGGTTAGCCCGACCGGAAAGAGCGGCGAGACCGGACCGAGCGTGCCATCGGGAAAACGCGCCGCGACGCTGACCGCCAGGTGACTGGCGGTCAGGGCCAGATTTGCCACGAGATTGCTGGCTGTATCGCCGGCCAGCGTGCGCGCGACGGAGAGGCGCACGCACGGCGCCGGCACGGCGGTCGGTTCCTGGCTGGCGCCTTCAGACGTGTGAAAGAAGACAACATAATCGGTCGCGCCCGCGACGGGCGGCCAGGTGAGTTCCCAGTACGTGGTCCGTACACTGGCGGTGGTCGCGCCGACGCTTTCGTCGCGCACCTCGCTTGTAAGCTGGGTGGTGAAGCCGGCGGGCGCAGCGCTCACCACGCGACCTGGCCGGCGTGCTGGCCGTCAATCAGCAGCGTGTTGTCAGGAATGTTGGCGCCGGGCGGCACGTCGCTGCCGACGATCACGCAGCGCCGGCCAATCGTCGCGCCCTGACCGACGCGCGAGCGGAAGACGACCGCGCCGTCGCCGATCGTCACGTTGTCTTCGATTAGCGTCGCCTGCGTGCCGGCCCAGTTGCCGCCGTGAACGACGACGCCAGCGCCGTAGCGGACCTGGTGGCCGATCTGGATGCCGGTGTGTTCGAGCGCGTGGAAGGTGACGTTGTCGGCCATCCGCGCGATCTGGCCGACCGTGAAGGTCGGGCCTTCGTCGGCGCGGAGGGCGATGGCGTCGCCGAGCGCGGCGTCGAGCGCGGCGCGGGTGTCAGCCAGCCGCACATCGCCGATGATGCGGTTGCGGAAGGCCGGATCGCGCGCCGGTTGCCCGTCCAGCGTGGGCAACGTGCGCGGCGGATTGAACTCGGTCTGGCCGGGGTTGTAATTGATACCAGTGACGTTCGCCGGGTCATCGTAATAGAGCCGGCTGTATTCGCGGGCGAGCGCCGTGTTCACTGCGATGACGGCGTCGTGAAAGGCGACGTCCGCGCCGGTGATCAGGCGCACTTTGCCCTGGCGTGGGTCGTCGGCCTCCTCCTGCGTCACCACACTCTGTCCCGGCAGCACGCTCATGCCCTCGCGGAGGCGGACGCCCGGCCCAACCCGGCCCAGAATCCCCACGGCGGTGTTGCGTTCGAGAATGGCGCCGTCCACTTCGGCGTTGAAGCCGAGGAAGATCGCCGCACCCTCCTGGTCGTCACCGAGCCTGGCCGGGCCTTTGACACTCGCGCCATGCGCCAGGATGACCCGCGCCCCGATTGTCACCCCGTCGTGGTTCGCCAGGCCGATCGCCGCGAGGCGCTGTTGTTCTTCGGATGAGCGGCGCGCCGCCCCGAAGACCGTCACATTATCTTGCAGGTCGGCTGAATCGCCGATGGCGATTGGTCCGTCGCTGCCGTCGAGGCGGTTGAACGGCGCGATGTAGACGTGCCGGCCGACCGTGATGGATTCGGGCCGGGTCAGGCGCACGGTAGGGTCGAGGAACGAGGCGGTCTCCGGGGTCGCGCCGTAGGGCACGACGGGCCGGTGCGCCGGCAGCGGATGGTGACGCGCCCCCGCGCTGACGGTCAGCCGGATTGCCGGACTCTGCTCGCTCACGGTCGCCCACCTCCTCTACTGTACACCCGCTGTTTGCCTCTCACTGGGTGTACGCCTCAGCAGTGGATGCTGTTTCACTTGCGCGGCGCCAGACAGGTTGGCGGCAA
>DASUBC010000801.1:0-2785 GCA_035763465.1 Thermomicrobiales bacterium | reverse complement strand
CCGGCACGGTGACGCAACGCCTACCGCAAAGCATACGTTTCGCCGTGCGGTCGCGGCGCCCGCCTCATACCGCCCTCGACGGCCACGCCTGGCGATGCGACAGCCGAGGAGAGCGGGAGTATGAACCGTTGCTGGCGTTCGGTATACTGCGTCAGCGCCGGCGACGCAGCTGCGTGAGGATGTGCGACGCCGCGGTGGTACGCCTGTAGTTGGCGACAGGAGGGACGTCATGGGCGACAACAGGCCAGCGCAGCGGGCCAGGGTCGCGGTAATTGGCAAGGGTCTGATCGGCTCGGCCGCCGCGCGGCATCTGGCGCGGCAGAGTGACGGCGTGGTGCTGATCGGACCGGACGAGCCGGCCGTGCGCGCTGACCACCGCGACGTCTTTGGCAGTCACTATGACGAGGGGCGCATCTACCGCATCCTCGATGGCGACCCGATCTGGGGCCGCCTGGCCGAGCGCTCCATCGCGCGCTACGCCGAAATCGAGTCGCAGAGCGGCGTCCAGTTCCACGAGCAGGTTGGGATGCTGGTCGCCGACCTGCGCGCGCCTGCCGTGCTCGCCGCGGCCTACGCCCGCACCGGCGAGGCGCTTAACGCGTCGTTCGAGCGCCTGACGGGCACGGAACTGGCCGCGCGCTTCCCCTACCTGCGCTTCGACGCGGGTGCCGTCGGTCTTTTCGAGCTACCCACCGGCGGGTATATCAGCCCGCGCCGGATGGTGGCGGCGCAGACGGTCGCCGCCGAGCGCCACGGCGCGACGGTCGTGCGCGAGCCGGTCCACACCCTGACGCTCGAAACGGGCGGCGTCGCAATCACGACTGCCACCGGCAGGGTGGTGCGCGCCGAGCGGGCCGTGGTCGCCACCGGCGGCTTCGCCAACGTTCACGCGGTGCTGCCCCGCCCGCTCGACATCGTCGTGCGCGGGCGCACGATCGTGCTGGCGGAGGTCGCGGGCGCGCTGCTGGAGCGATTGCGCCCGATGCCCAGCCTGATCGTCAACGGCTCCGCGCCGCTGGGCGACCCCTACCTGCTGCCGCCGATCCAGTACCCCGACGGCCGCTGGTACGTCAAGCTCGGCACCGGGGAGTTCGAGCACCGCCTTGAAACGCTCGAGGAGCTGGGGGACTGGTTCCGCTCGCCCGGCGCGGCGGAAGACCGCGCGGCGCTGCACCAGACCCTCGTCGCCCTCATCCCCGACCTCGCGGGCGCGCCGATCCACACCGACACCTGCGCGGTGACCGCGACCGTGAGTGGCTACCCTTACGTGGACCTGCTCGCCGGTGGCCGGGTCTGCGTCGCGGTCGGCGGTAACGGCAAGGCCGCGAAGTCGGCCGACGAGATCGGACGGCTGGCGGCGGAACTCACGCTCCACGGGGACTGGCGCGACGATCTGCCCGCCGAAGCCTTCCGCGCCCACTTCCGCGACTGAGGTTGTCCGCTCACCGCCGGCCACACAACGGAGATTCGGGACCGGCTCTGGTGTGCGGCGCCGCTAGTCCACCCCGAGCGCCGTCGCCGGGGTGAACTGGAAGACGCCGCCCTGTCGCCGCCCGGTGGTCTGGTCGATCGCGATGCCGCTCGGGCGCGCGAAGTGCATCTCGGCGAGGCTATCCTCGCGCCGGAGCAGCTGGTGGCCCAGGCGCTCCAGGCCGGCGACGGTTGCGGTGGGGTAACGATTCGAGATTTCGGTGATTGGTCCCTCGCTGTGGACGCGCGGCGCCGAGACGGCCGCCTGCATCCCCATCCCGAAATCCACCAGATTGACGACCAGCTGGGCGACCGCCGACATCACCCGGCGCCCGCCCGGCGAGCCGATCGCCGCGTATGGTCGGCCGTCGCGCAGCAGGATCATCGGCGCGGCGGCCGACATCACCCGTTTGCCGGGGCCGATCGAGGTCACGGCCCCCGGCTCCGGATCGAACCAGGTGACGGCGTTGTTGAGGAGGATACCGGTCCCCGCCGGGATAACTCCCGCGCCGAACCCGCCGCCGAGGGTCGAGGTGAGCGAGACCATCGCGCCGTCCCGATCCACCACGTTGATGTGGGTCGTCTGGCTCTCGCCCGGATCGCCGCTCCGCGCCGGCTTCCCCTGCGCCGCTGTCGGCTCGAACGGCCAGGGATCGCCCGGCGCGATCGCCGGCGTGGCGCACGCCGCGTCGAGCGTTGCGCGCTGCCGAGCAGCGTAGTCGGGCGAGACGATCCCGTGCAGCGGGGTGGGGGCGAGGTCGGGGTCGCCCAGGTGGCGCAGGCGGTCCACCAGCGCGCGCCGCAATGCCTCGACTACGAGGTGGGTCGCGGCGACCGAGCCGAAGCCCGGCCCGGCGAGATCGAACCCGGCGAGGATGTTGAGGGCTTCGATCACGGTCGGGCAGCCGCTCGATTCGAGTTGCCCGAGCAGATGCACGTCGCGATACGTGGCCGTATGCGCCGGGCGGACCAGCGTGTGGTGGGCGGCGAGTTCCGCCTCGGTGATCAGCCCGCCCTGGCGGGCCATATCCGCGGCGATCAGGCGGGCCACCGTGCCGCGATAGACCGTCGCCGCACCCTCGTCGGCGATCAGCGTCAGGGTGCGGGCGAGGTCGGGCTGCACAAGCCGCTCACCGACCGCATAGGGCGCGCCGTTTGGCTTGATGAAGGTGCGGCGACTCTCCGGGAAGCGCGCGAGACGTGCATGGCTCGATACGAACATCATGGAGACGTACTGGTTGACCAGGAAACCCTCCGCCGCCAGCCGGATCGCCGGCTCCAGCGTCTCGCGCCAGGGCAGCCGGCCGTGGCGACG
>DASUBC010000800.1:0-4308 GCA_035763465.1 Thermomicrobiales bacterium | reverse complement strand
CGACGAGCCGCCACCCCCGCACACTGTCCGGCCACCAGCGCCAATTCATCAGACCCTCTCACGGGTCAACTACGCGCGATTCTCCAGCAATCAGGCTTCTGCCCCTAATCATGCCACAAAGTTAGGGGATAGGGGATAGTTGCTCATCACGAGGCAGCGCTGATCTATGAGCACGGCGCTGATGAGAGACTATCCCCTATCCCCGAACACTGGTATGATGCGCGCCCAGAGGCAAGGGTCAGGAAGGAGGGAGTATGGCGCGCGAGCGAGTGGCGGTGCTGCACTGCCCGGCCACAGCGAGCAACGACGAGGTTCAGGCGGCGGTCTTCCGCGCGGCGGATCTCGTTGGCGGCGCGGTGCAGCAGGGCTTATCGGGTAAGCGCAGTATTCTGATCAAGGCGAACATGGGCACCGATGACCTGCGGACCTACCTGGGCCGGCAGGTCGCCCTTTCCGATGTCGGCGTGGTGCGTGCGACGGTTGCGCTCATCCGCCAGTTCCACAGCGGCGAATTACTGATTGGCGACGCGACCACCGGCTACAGCGCCTACCGCCTCTGGGATGAACTCGGGTATGCCGAAGCACTCGCCCCCTACGATGTTCAGCCGGTGGATTTGAAGGACGGTCCCTACGCCGAACTGGCGGTGCCGGGCGGCGGGGTGCTGCACACGCATTACTGGCTGGCGGAGCCGTACGCCCGCGCCGACGCGATCGTCTCCTGCGCCAAATTGAAAGCGCACCTCTCGACGGGCAGCACCGGCACGCTGAAGAACCTCTTCGGCCTCCTGCCGACGCTGCACTACGGCTCGCCCCGGCGCTACCTGCACGCGCCGATCCGCCTGCCCCGCGCCATCGTGGATTGCGGCCTCTTGAAGCCGCCGGTCCTCTGCGTGATTGACGGCCTGGTCGGCCAGTTGCAGCGCGAGTGGCACGGCGACCCGATCCAGATGGACACCATCATTCTCGGCACGAACACAGTCGCCACCGACGCGACCGCGCTGCGCGTACAGGGTATGGACCCCACGGCCGATTATGGCTCGTGGCCCTACTACTTCGATTCCAATCCGCTCAACCTGGCGCGGACCCACGGTCTCGGCCCGAACGAAGCCGAGGCGATAGACGTGGTTGGCGACGGCATCGCCCGCGTGCGCCGCGCCTTCACGGTGGACCGCGAGCGCTCCGTCGAGCGCGACACTCTGCGCCGCGAGGTCGCCCAGCAGGCGCTCGTCTTCCAGAATCAGCGCGACCACCTGCTCGACGACTACGCCGAGCAAGTGGTCGCGCTGGCCGGCGGCGCGGTGCTGGAAGCGCACCCCCAGGTGAATGACTTCGGAGCGCGCGGCGAAGCCAGCCGCCAGCAAGGTATCTTCCTCAAGCGCGTCGTGCCGGCAACGCGCGAGCAGGAGCACCTGGCGCTCTACGCGCCAATCGCGCACGGACCGGCGTTTACGGTATAGGGGATAGGCGATAGACGATAGGGGATAGTCTCTTATCACGAGGCAGTGCCAGTAGATTAGCACTGTGCTGAAGCGAGGCTCTATCCCCTACCCTCTATCCCCTATCCCCTCACGAACGGAGTGAGTGCCATGCCGACGATGGACTTTGAAGCCTACCTGCCGACGAACGTGGGCGCTGAGGAGCGCAAGGCGGCGCTGGCCGAACTGGCGCGCCGTGAGGACCAGGCGGGCATTGAACTGGCCGTGGTGATGCCCGCGCCGACGCCCGCGCCCGACAACCGCGCGCTGGCCGAGACGCTGGCGGGCGACCCGCGCTGGATTCCCTGCGCGCAGGTGAATCCCAACGCGCCCGATGCCGTTGCCGCCGTGCGCCAGGCCGTCACCGAGTTCGGCTGCCGGATGCTGAAGGTGATGCCCGCCATCTACAACGCGCCGCCGTGCGGCCCAGCCGTGCGGTTGCTCATGGACCTGGCGCGCGAATTGCACATACTGGTGAATATCCACTCAACCGGCAACAACGGCGACCCGCTGGAAATCGGCGCGCTCGCCCACCGCTATCCCGATGTGCCGATCATCATGGATCACATGGGCTACCGCAACGACGGACGGGCGGCGATTCTCGCGGCGGAAGACAACCCGAACATTTTCCTGGGCACGACGATCGCTGCGTACGAGCCAGGCTTCGTCGGGTCGGCGATCGCGGCGGTCGGCCCGGAACGAATCATCTTCGGGTCGAACCTGCCGAACTGCTACCCCGACCTGGCCCTGGAATCCCTGCGGCGCGGCAACTTTGGCTCGGAGGCCGAAGCGCTCATTTTCGGCAATAACCTGGCGCGGCTGCTGCAACTCGGCGCGTAACAGCACGCGGGACTTACCTGATACCTGATCGCACGTTCGATGGCGCTATCACCAGGGACAGGTGATAGCGCCATTCCCTATCTGTGACCATTGCTGGTGAACGGGAACCGATGCCGTCTCATCTGGCTGCTATGGTCAACACATGCGGCGCTGATGTGGAAGATTGTAAAGAAATTGTGTAGAATGCGCCGCAATATATAACAGATTCCCGACATGTGAGGCCCCGAAGCATAAAGTCTAACGGTGCGGCGTATCTACGAGTGAAGAAGAGGGCAGTGATGAGTCGGTGGACCGGTTCGTGGCGTCTTCTACTGGTAAGTTGCCTGCTGCTGGCCTGCTGTTTGACCATGCTACCGCCTCAACACGCGGCAGCCGCCAACGAACGCTGGTGCCCGGCGCAGACCGGTTTCTGCGCCGAGAACGCCTTTGTTGACTTCTGGCACGCGGTAGACCTCGCCACCAATGGCCGCGCGCTCGAGATCCTTGGCTATCCGATTGACTCCACGCGTCGCGCACCGAACGGTCAGGTCATTCAGTTCTACGAGCGCGCGGTTATGGAGTGGCATCCCGAGAATCAGAACATGTATCAGGTACTGCTCACCCGGCTCGCCGCCAATACGATCGAAGGCAGCCCGCGCTTGAAGCAACCCGCCGTCCCCTGCGTGCCGGGCGACCAGCAGTGCTACATATTTACGGCGACCCAGCACACCTTGCGCGGTTCGTTCTACAACTACTGGACAAACGGCGGCGGACTGCCCGTCTTCGGTCTCGCGCTCACGGAGGAGTTTCAGGAGCGCAACACGGCCAATAACCAGCCCTACACCGTTCAATACTTCGAGCGCAACCGCTTCGAGTATCATCCAGAAGTCGCCGACCCGCGCTACCGCGTGCTGCTCGGCCGACTGGGGGCGGAATACCTGGCGGCCAACGCGAAACAGATTCAGACCTGGCCGGTGGTCGCCACGCCGAATTACGGCGGTGTGGCCCCCGCGCCAACACCGCCTCCGCCGGCGCCCGGCCCGTCAGACAGCGACAAGCAACTGGTCGCGACCGCGTTCAACCTTATTGATAGCGTGCCGGACGCGCGTTATATCACCAATACGCTGGTGAACAAGCATGTGCAGTGGGCCTTCGACCCCAGCCTACCCGCTGATGTCTACGGGGCGTTCTCCAACCGGGATAACGCTATCTACTATTCGCAAATATTCAGAACTATGGACCCACACGACATCGCCGCGGTGACCGGACACGAAGGCCAGCATGCCTACGACTTCTACACGAATGGTCCGCCACGAACAACCGCCGATTGTTATGTTTTCGAGTACCGTGGCTTCCTGGCCGAAGCATCGCTATGGGCTATCTGGTATGGCCCGGGAGGTAAAGCCCGGCCGCTCAACGACTTCGAGCGTGAACAGAACGCAATTATGCTCGACATCTTCACCAATAACGGCAAGCGCGTGCAGCAATTCATCCTGCAAGCGTACGCTGAGGAGTGTGGTCAGCAAGTCGCCTTTGCCCCTTCGTTGCAACAATCAGAATCAGTGGCATTTTGGACCGCTGCGCTGCCAGCGTTCGTTACCGCCTTGCTTCCCGACGCGGACGCGCAGGTTGCGGCAATTGCCGGTGCCGCGCAGAACGATCGTGCGGCGCAAGCCAAACCACTGCCACAGTGGGGAAAACGATAAGCACGTACCAGCCATCAGGCAGTGTTATCTTCCGGCGCGGTGCGAGGAGTTCCTCGCACCGCGCCCGTTGTTGCTCCCTCACTCAAAAAGGCCGGAGACTGTCCGTACATCGCCGCAACATGACATAATTCGGTTGCGTTTCGTCCGTCTGCTAGGTACAATGGTGCAATAGCATCCGGCGGTGATGCGGACGAGGTGGGCGTGACACAGGTACTGGCTCTGGCGAATCAGAAGGGGGGCGTCGGGAAGACGACGACCGCCGTCAACCTGAGCGCCTACCTCGCGGCGCGCGGCTACCAAATTTTGCT
>DASUBC010000799.1:0-2473 GCA_035763465.1 Thermomicrobiales bacterium | reverse complement strand
AGCGAGCCGCAAATGGTGCAGTGAATGAGTATCGCCGCGACTTTGTAGTCGGTGGTGGATAGCAGGTAGATCAGTAACCCGCCGTAGAGTATCACCTCCGAATAGCGGTCGAGCGTGGAATCGAGGAAGGAGCCGAAGGGCGTGATATGGTCGGTGACGCGCGCCATCGCGCCATCGAGCAGGTCGAACAGCCCGGCAACCAGCACCAGCACGCCGCCAACACGTAGCCAGCCACCCGCCAGCACGGCGGCGACCGCGACGTTGATGAGCAGCCCGATCACCGTCAGCATATTGGGCGTCAGGCCAGTCCAGCGCAGCCAGGCCGCGAGCTTGCGGGCCTGCGCGCGGCCCCATTCCTGTAACCGGGCATTGATCATGATGCCCCTACCATTGCTTCTTCCGCCAGCGCCAGGTTTGGGGCGGTCGCGGGTTGTCCCTGATAGACGGCGAAGACCCGGCGGGCGATTTCGGCCCACGAGTAGCGCTGCGCGGTGCGCCAGCCGGCCAGGGCGATCCGCTCGCGCGTATCGCGGTCGGCGAGCAGCCGCACGAGCGCCAGCGCCAGCCCGACCGCGTCCTGTGGCGGCACCAGCCAGCCGTCTTCGCCGTGCGAGATGACGCTGGCGTAGCCGGGGATGCGCGAGGCGACCACCGCGCGGGCGGAGGCCATCGCTTCCAGCAAAATCAAGCCAAAACTCTCGCCCTTGGTTGACGGCGCGCAGAAGACGTCACAGCTGACGTAATAGCGCGGCAGGGTGTCATTGTCCACAAAGCCGACAAACTCCACACCCTGCGACTTCTCCCCTGCCAGGTCGTCGGCGAAGCGCTTGATGTCGCCGCGCCCGACGACGAGCAGGCGCGCGGCGGGGAATTGCTCGCGCACCAGCCCGAACGCGCGCAAGAGGTAGCGAAAACCCTTGCGCGGCTCGTCGTGGCGGCCGACAAAGAGAATGGTTGGCCGGCCATCGCGGTATTCTGGCAGCGGCGCGACGTGCGCGCCATAGCGCGCGGTCTCGATGCCGTTGGGGATGATGGTGTAGTCGCCGCCGAAGTAGCGGCTGACGAATTCGGCGGCCGGTTTGGAGACGGCGATCCGGGCGTCGAGGCGCTCGACGAAGGGTTGCAGCAGCGGGCGGGCGTAGAAATAGCCCAGGTTCGATTCCGAGAAGGCATGGAAGGTGCCGACAGTTCGCGCCTCGGCGTGATAGAGCACCGTCAATGGCAGCGCGGGCATCAACGGCTCGTGCAGGTGGATGACATCCGGGCGCTCCCACGCCAGCAGTTGCTTGACCTGGCGCGAAAGGCGCAGCGAGAGGGTAATCCGCGCGTTCGAGCCGTTGGAGCGAATCGTCACTGGCGTGCCGATGGCGTGGAAATGCGGGTCGGCTGGTTGCGGGCGGCCAGGCGCCGCCGGGGCGAGGATACAGACATCGTGGCCCCAGGTGCGGTACTCGGCGGCCAGGTGCGCGACGTGCTCGTTCGCCCCACCAGGGTAGGTAAAGTCGTAAGGCGACACCAGCGCGATCTTCATGACGTCGTCGCCTCCGGTGTGCCTTCGGCGGCGCCCCGCCGGGCCAGCGTGCGCCGAACTTTCACAGCCGGGGTGACGAACCAGGCGCGCGCCGTTTGCTTGACGGCGATTGGCCGCACTTCAGCGGCGGTCCAGAAGCGGCCATAGGCGTGGGTGGTGCGCTCGGCCAGAGCGCGCTTGAAATCTGCCCAGGTGTGGCCGGGGAAGGTCGTGTAGGCGCTGCCGATAAATTCGGCGGCGTGCGCGTCGCTGCCGCCGGTCTCCGCTAGCTGCCAGCGCAGCACGTTCGCGACGCGGGCGCGCTCGTGGCAGACTTTGCCGGCCAGGGAGGGATTCCACAGTTCGATGCCACTCAGTTTCGCCGGCCCGCCGGGTGGGAGTAAGCGCTGCAGACCGCGCTCGCCGATGCTCGTCGTCAGCCAGCTGCAGGGGTGTGGCGCGATGCAAATGCCGCCGGCGGCCAGCACTTCGTCCACGCTTTCTTCGAGCGGGCGCAGCATCCGGAAGGGGCGTTCGACGTCCAGGGCGAGCAGGTGGCCGCCGCGCGTCGTAATTTCGACTCCGGGGACGACCGCGACACGATAACCCTGGCGTAGCGCGTAGTCGCGAGCGCGGAGGCCCGCTTCGACTTCGTCGTGATCGGTGATCGCGATCAGCGCGAGGTCGGTCTGCTGCTCAGCCCAATCAACACACGCCTCGGGCGTATCGAGGCCGTCACCATGCGCGGTGTGCATGTGCAGATCGGCCTTACTGACCAGCATTGCTCTGGGCTGGTGGCGCTGCGTCTGTACAGAGTCGCCTTGCCGCGCCTGATCTTCTGCCACGCTTCGCCACCTGCCTGTGTATTACTGTCGCTAAACCCATGCGCGCGACAGTCGCCAAGAGTATACCATGCAGGTAGGCGACGATCTTACCGCAGCGAAGGAACGGATTTACCACAGA
>DASUBC010000798.1:0-5516 GCA_035763465.1 Thermomicrobiales bacterium | reverse complement strand
TATTGGCATCATCGGCGGCAGCGGCCTGTATCGGATGCGCGATCTGGAAGATGTCGAAGAGCGCCGCGTCGTGACGCCCTTCGGGCCGCCGAGCGACGCGATCGTGCTTGGCACGCTGGGTGGCGTGCGCGTCGCGTTTCTACCGCGTCATGGCCGGGGGCACCGGCTGAATCCGACACAGGTGCCCTACCGCGCCAATATCTACGCACTGAAAAGCCTGGGCGTCGAGCGCGTTATCTCGGTGAGCGCGGTCGGTTCCATGCGCGCAGAACTCGCCCCGCTCGATCTGGTCGTGCCGGAACAGGTGTTCGACCGAACGGTCAGCCGCCCGCGCAGTTTCTTTGACGGCGAGACCGACCCGGTCGTGCATGTCTCGCTCGCGGACCCGTTTTGTCCGCAGACGCGCGCGGCCCTGCTCGCCGCCGCGCAGTCGCCGGAGGTCGGCGCGACCGTTCACGACGGCGGTACGTATATCTGCATCGAAGGGCCGCAGTTCTCGACGCGCGGCGAGTCGCGCGTCTACCGGCAATGGGGCATGGACATCATTGGGATGACGGCGCTGCCGGAGGCGCGGCTGGCGCGCGAAGCCGAACTCTGTTATGCCACGCTGGCGCTCGTCACCGACTATGATGTCTGGAAGGACGACGAGGCGCCGGTGACGGTACAGATGGTCGTGGAGCGGCTCCAGCGGAACGCCAACGCGGCCCAGGCAGTGATCCGAGCGCTCGTGCCGCTGCTGGCCGCCGAGCGCGCCTGCGCCTGTGGCACGGCGCTCGCGCAGTCCATCGTGACCGATCGCGCCGCTATTGCCAACACGACGCGACGCCGGCTCGCGCTCCTGCTGGAACGCTATCTGCCGGAAGACTGTTGACTGCCGCACTAGAACAGCACTGGCCGGGCCGGCGGTGCGGGGGTTACTCGTGGCTCGGTGCGGGGCGCTCAATCAAGGCTGCCGGCCCGATCAGAACGCGGACAATATGAACCTGATCTGCCATACTTGTGCCGTACTGCTGGCAGATGCGGGACAGTGAGCGCCGAAAGCGGCGCGCGAGTGGGACGGTAGCGCGGGGAACGCGCGACAGTAGAGGGGCTTTGACTGCCCGGTTTGAGAATGCGGCCAGCAGCGCAGGCGACCTACCGGCGTTTGCCGCGCTCCGCGAAGGGTGGCCGCTGATTGCCGGCGCGGCGGCGCTCGCGCTGCCACTGGGCCTGATCGACCGGCGCCTCCGCTGGCCGCCGCTTTTGCTGGCCGGCGCGATTGCCGCATTCTTCCGCGATCCCCGGCGCGCGACACCGGCAGCGGACGACTATCTATATGCGGCGGCCGACGGCATTGTGCTCGCCGTGGACGAAGTCGAGGAACCGTGGTTTCTGCACGGGCGCGCCCTGCGGATCGTGACTTTTCTGTCGCTGCTCGATGTGCATATCAACCGCAGCCCGGTGGCGGGCAATTTGCGTCAGGTTCGCCACATTGACGGTGGCTATGCCGCCGCGATGAAGCGCGCCGCATCAGAAGCTAATGAACGCCAGTATCTCGCCATTGACGGCGCGCGTGGCCCAATTGTTGTTGTGCAGGTCGCCGGCTTGCTGGCCCGGCGCATCCGGCGCTGGGTAGAACCTGGCGCTGCCCTGTGCGCGGGACAGAAGCTGGGGATGATCATGTTCGGCTCGCGCACCGACGTCATCATGCCGCTCGGTCAGGCGCTGTCCCTCGTGGCGCAAGGGGATCGCGTGCGGGCGGGAATCACGCCCATCGCACGCTATGTGCGGGCGGGCGTGGCGACACCTGGCGGCTCTGCCGCGCAGAGGGAATAGAGGAGATTTGTTGAGACCGACAATGCGGCACGGCTGTGAGCAACTCCCGAATATCGTCACCCTGGGCAGTTTGCTCTGTGGTGTCACCGCGATTATGCTGGCGGGACAGCGGCATTTTCTGATCGCGCCGGCGCTGATTTGTCTCGCTGGTGTCTGCGATCTGCTGGACGGCGCGCTGGCGCGCCAGTTCGCCTGTCACAGTCGTGCGGGGGAAGAACTCGACTCGCTGGCTGATGTGATCGCATTTGGCGTCGCGCCCGGCTTGCTCGTCTACGAGCGTTTCTTCCAACCCTGGCCGGTGCTGGGCTGGGTTGTCGCCGGCGGGTATGTGCTTTGCGGTGCCTGGCGTCTGGCGCGCTTCGCGACAACGCCCCAAGGACTTGCATTCCAGGGGCTGCCAATCACGATGGCTGGGTTGTCGGTAGCGGCGCTGCTTTTCTATCCCGAGTTCTGGTCGCCGCGTCTCGTGGCGCTGCTGACGCTGGCGCTGGCCGCGCTGATGGTCAGCCGCCTGCGCTTCCCTAAGCTGGCGGTCTTGCTCGCGTTACTGCCGCGTCCCGCGCGGCTGCTGGCGCTGGCGATCATGCTCACCGCGCTGTTGTTTTCCTTCTCCACCGTCTTGCTGGTGCTCGGGCTGTCATATTTTGTGATCGCCGCGCTGGAGAATCTTGGCGCGTGGGACGCGGTCGCGGACGGCCCCGTCGGCGACGCGGTAGCCCGGCTGCGCGAGCGTTTCTAGACGCAGACCGGCGTATCCGGCAGAGCGCGCGGACACGCCGATCCGGTCTGGCTGGATGCTACCGGTGCAATACCGGCGTGTGCTCCACCGCGACCGCCATGCGTTCGAGGATTTGCTCCAGCACTTCTTCCGACGTGGCGAAGTTCAGGCGCACGCAGGTCTGGCCGGGGGCGCCGAAGTCGGACCCTTTGCCGAGCGCAACCTGGGCCTGGTCGAGGAAGAACTGGTAGGGGCTTTCACCCGGCAAGTCCAACTTCCGGCAGTCGAGCCAGGCGAGATAGGTGCCTTCCGGCGCATAGTGGTGAAGCTCCGGCAGCGTTTCGGCGACGAACCGCGTGATGCGCTCGCGATTGCCTTGCAGCCGTTGCAGCACCGCATCGAGCCAGGGCTGACCGTAGCGCCAGGCAGCGATCGTCGCCTCCAGGCCGATGGTGCTGACCTGGCCGAGAATCGCGTCGGGCACGGCCTGGCGGAAGCGCGCGTGGAGGTCCGCCGAGCCAAAGTGCATCACGGCGCAGCGCAGGCCGGCGATATTGAAGCCCTTGGTCGCCGAGGTAATCGTTATCGTGCGCGCCGCGATCTCCGGACTCAGCGAGGCAAAGGGGATGTGCTGGTGACCAGGGTAGATCAGGTCTTCATGAATCTCGTCCGACACGACCACCAGATCGTGCTCGACGGCGAGTTCACCGATGGCAAGCAGTTCGTCGCGCTCGAACACCCGGCCAGTCGGGTTGTGCGGATTGCAGAAGAGAATAATCTTCGTGCGGTCGTCAACCAGCTGCCGCAGCCCCTCCTTATCCAGGACGAAGCGCGTGCCATTGTCCACCAGCCGGTTTTCGACCAGGCGGCGGCCCGTCTTCTCGATGGTGCTGAGGAACGGTGGATAAATCGGCGTTTGCACGATAATGCCGTCGCCCGGCTGGCTGAACGCCAGCACACTCGCGAACTTGGACTGAATCAGCTCGGTGGTGTGTTGCACCTGTTCGGGGTCAACGGCCCAGCCGAAGCGGTCTTGCATCCGCTCGGCGAAGGCCGTTTTCAGGTCGGCGACCGCCGTCGCGCGTCCATAGCCGTAGTCCTGCTGATCGGTGAAGCGCTTGATCACGGCTTGCACCGGCTCAGGCACAGCGAAATCCATGTCCGCAACGAAGGCGGGCAAGACGGAACCAGGGTAGCGGGTCCACTTGCCGCACTGGCGGGCGCGCAACGCATCAATGCTGAGTTCAAAGGCTTCCATGCCGACGCTTGCCTCCAGTCTTGACGTACAACACACATGCACTGAGGCGGCTTTTCTCCGCCGACAATCGCAAGGAATAGCATCGGCCACCGACGCTGTCAAGCGAGTAGCGAGTAGCGAGTAGAGAGTAGAGAGCCACTGACTAACGGCACGGTGCCTGACTGCTAGCGCAGTGCTGGTAGCGAGGAACTCTCTACTCTCTACTCCCTACTCCCTACTCGCCCCCGGCAGATGAAGTAGCACGCGGGCGGCAGATTACGTACGACCAGCCGCGTTTCGACCCGGTCGAATATCTGGCCCAGAAGCGGCCGGATGTACGGCGAATACTGGTAGGCGAGGAACACTCCGCCCGGCGCCAGCGCGGCGGCCGAGGCGCGCAGAATCGCCACACGCAGGTCGTGCGGCATCGCGGTGTACGGAATGCCCGAAAGAATCGCATCCGCTCCCGGCCAGTCAAGCGCGGTGAGATGCCGCTGGATGGCCGCCGCCGAGCCGCGCACAGCGATCAGGCGGGGGTCAGGAAGCCGCGCCCGCAGCGTCTCGATGAAGTGTGCTTCGGTATCGAGCGCGAGCAGCTGGCCGTCAGGCGCCAGCCGCCGCAGTGTTTCGGTGGTAAAGACGCCGGTGCCTGGCCCATATTCAACGATGCGCCGCGCCTGTCCAAAGGGCAGCTCGGCGAGCATAGCGCGCACAAGGAAGCGCGAGCTCGGCGTGACCGAGCCGATGGTGCGCCAATCGCGCAGAAAACTTCGCAGAAAGGTCGCGCGATCGGCGGTCGAATCTGTGGTCACTCGATGCTCCTCGCCGGTTACCGGCGCGTCACTCACGCCGCTACTTATGGTACTCCACGACGCAGCTCACGGCGATCTTCTCCGAAAAATGCCCGCGCGAAGGGGTTGACAGGTCGTCACAGCCATGCTATTGTACGTACATCAAGGACGCGCCCGCCGCCAGCGATGCGGCCGACCCGCAAGGGAACGCCGGGCTGCTGGTAGTGGTGGAACGGCAATCAGGACACTTCGGTGGCTGTTGCTCGTGCTGGCCTGAGTGAATCGCAAGATGCGCTCCGGGTGTCGCGCACCAGATCGTCGTGGCGCCGATGGCCTCTCGGGGTTGTCGGCGCTTGACGTTTAACGCGCCTACGAATGAAGTCTTTGCCCGTTCTGCCGCGCGACCCGGCGGAAAAGCACCTGTCCACTGACGACGTAGGTCAGCACCATCCCCGCCAGGATACCGAGGCCGCTCGCCACCAGCACATCGGTGGCGGGCAGCGCCAGCGTGAAGGCGAGTTGATTGATAGCGAGGGAGCCGAGGGCCAGCGCGTTGTAGCCCGCCAGCCGCTTCCCCACCGCCATCCACCCCGGCGCAATGCGGCGATCGCGCCAGGTAATGATGGAACTGAGCGCGAAATTGACCTGCGTTGAGAGCGCGAACGCGAGCACATTCGCGCCGTGCGGCTCAACACCGCGCCGGACCAGTAGCGCCAGCGCCAGTAACTGGAGTGCGGCGCAGCCGCCGCCGACCGCGCCGAAGCGCAGGGGGCGTGGGACGCGGTCGAGCAGGCGGTCGAGCACGGCGCGGCGCGGCTCCAGGGTGGTCGGCGCTGGCGGCTGTGGCAGAGCCGGGCGGGAGAGCGCGGTCATGGGGCCTCCTGGTACTGGAACGGCCCTCACCCCCTGGCCCGCGACCCACTGCGGTGGGTGCCCCACCGCCTTGCAGGCGAGG
>DASUBC010000797.1:0-3151 GCA_035763465.1 Thermomicrobiales bacterium | reverse complement strand
GATTATCGCCAGTGATTAAGGAGGCATGATGAGTGGTTTCGAGAACATCCATGACGGCATGATGGTGTACGGCGCCGACAATCAGCCGCTAGGTACCATCGAGGACGTCAAGCGGGACCGTATCCGGGTTAACGGCCGCGATCTGAAACGCGACGACATCGCGCGTGTCACCGCTGATGGTGTCTATGTGCGCGGCGCCGGCGCCGACTACATGCAGGGCACGGCTATGCGCGATGGAATGGCCACGCGTGATCGCGGTGAGATCGCCGTGCCGATCGCCGAAGAAAAACTCAATGTCCAGAAGCGCGAAGGCGAGCTCGGTGAGGTGGATATCCGGAAGACAGTAACCGAGGAACAGCAGTCGGTGCCGGTGGAGTTGCGTCGCGAAGAAGTCAACGTCGAGCGGCGCAATGTCGAGGATCGGCCACTGCGGGAAGGTGACGATGCCTTCCACGAAGGCACGATCCGCGTGCCAGTGCGCGGCGAAGAGGCGGTCGTCTCGAAGGAGCCGGTCGTCACCGGCGAGGTTGTCGTGACGAAGGGGCAGACGACCGAGCGGCAGGAGGTCCGCGATACCGTCCGTAAGCAAGATGTTGACGTGGACGAGAACTACCGAAAAGCGCGGAGCGGTTTCCAGGAGCATTTCAACCAGCGTGGGCAGCGTGGGCGGAAGGATCGGCGCACCTTCGATCAGGCGGAGCCGAACTACCGTTACGGCTACATGGCGGCCCAGAATAACCGCTACGCTGGGCAAGAGTTCGACCAGGCCGAACCGGCGCTCCAGCGTGACTACCAGCGCGATTATCAGGGGTCGCAGACCGGCGATTCCTGGGACCAGCTGCGCGAGGAAATCCACGAGGGCTGGGACCGTGCCCGTGGACGCTCCTAGCGTGCCGGTGCAAGGGCAGTGCGTGACAAAGTAAGGAGAAGTAGATGACTGCGGCAGATATCCAGGCGGGGACGAAGAGGACAGTGGTCGGTACCTTCGATGGTCCCCATGACGCCGAGATGGCGCTCAATGACCTGAAAGACGGGGGCTTTACGCCTCAGCAGGTGTCGGTCATCGCGAAGGATAACAAAGACACGAAAGCGATGGTCGAGAATACCGGGATGGGCGGCGAGGGCGTCGGTACGGGCGTCGTAGTCGGCGGCATCACCGGCGGCATCATCGGCTGGCTCGTCGGCGTAAGCGCGCTGGTCATCCCCGGCATCGGGCCGATTGTTGGCGCGGGCATCCTGGCTTCGACCCTGGTCGGCGCGGGTGTTGGCGCAGTGGCTGGTGGCATCGTCGGCGCGCTGGTCGAGGCCGGAGTCCCGGAGGAGGATGCGCGCGGCTACGAGACGAGCGTGAAAGAAGGCCGCATCCTCCTGCTGGTACAGGCGCAGACCGATGAGCAGGCGCAGCGCGCCTACAACATCTTCAGCCAGCACGGCGGCGCTGATATTCGCCACTATGGCACAACGTCGGACATTACCGCTGGCACACAATACCCGCAATATACGAGTGACCGGCCAGCCGTAGAACCGTAAGACACGGAAACTGATGCAGAATGCCGGGCCGGCACAGCCGCCCGGCATTCTCGTCTGTATCGCCGCGCCACGGCGCTGGCTCAGTGCGGCGAAGGAGACAGGACAATGACCAAGAGACTCAACGCGATCGAGCCTGGCTGGGAGGTGTATTCGATGGATGGCGAGATCGTCGGGGAGGTGCTAGAAGCACGACCTGACTATCTCCACGTCCAGCATAGCCGGCTCTTCACCCGCAAAGATCTCTACTTCCCCCCGGCGGTTATTCGCGAGGTCGCTACGGGCCAGGTCTGGCTAACGTTGAACAAGATCGCGCTCGAAGAGCAGGATTGGTCAGCGCCGCCGGGAGCGTCATCAACCCTTAATCGGGCAACGCTGCCAACCACCGCGCGCGCAGGAATCGCCACCAACCAGGCAAGCCCTGCACCGGGCGCCGCTGAGACCAGTGGCGATACGCATGAAATCACGGTGCCGGTTGCCGAAGAACGGCTGGCGGTGGAGAAGCAACCGCGCACGATCGGAGAAGTGCTGATCCGGCGCGAAGTCACGGAGCGCAAGCAGACGATTCCGGTCGAGCTGGCCTATGAGGAAGTGCGGATCGAGCGCCGGCCGGCCAACCGCGAGGCGACCGAGAACGACCTGCGCCTGGCGAACGGCACGGACCTCGCCGCGCTCAACGCCGATCAACCGCTCGTGATCCCGGTCATCGAGGAAGTGATCGAAATCCAGCGCCGGTTGATGGTCCGCGAGGAACTGGTCGTTACCAAACAACATCTGGCAAGACAGCAGAAGGTGACCGAAACCGTGCGCCGGATCGAACCGCACATCGAAACGACCGGCAACCTGGAACAGGAGCGCGTCCAGGAATCGCCGTAGCCGCACTGGATGGCGTGAGCCGATACAGCGCCAGGGAGCTGCGCCGGCGACTGCCAGTGGTACGTATGGTTGCGTGGCTCACGGCGAAATAACGGAATTGGCTGCCTCGACCGCCCCCATAAAACGAAGGAGCCGCCACACGCAATGCGTGTGGCGGCTCCATTACACCAGATAGCGCGGAGCCTAGCTCGGGTGCTGCGCTGACTGCGATTGGCTCATCGCCTGGTTCGCCGCCTGCTTGGCGGCAGGCTTGAGCTCGTTCGCGGACTGCTGGGCTTGATCCTTGACTTGGCTTGCCGATTGTTGGGCCTGGTCCTTGATCTGGCCGGCCGATTGCTGCACCTGACCGGCGAGCTGCGTAGCCTGGTCTTTGACCTGACCCGTCAACTGGCTGGCCTGCTCCTTCATCTGGCTGCTGCGCTGCTGCACCTGCTGGCGCAGCTCTTCGCCCCGTTGAGGGGCGTAGAACAGCGCCAGCCCCCCACCAACCACGGCCCCCACCACAAAAGCTTTGAAGGTTGTGCCGAATCCGCCCCGCTGGCTCCGAGAGACCTGATCCTGGAGGTGTTCAAGCGCCTCCGCGAGCCGACGCTGCTCGGCCTGGTCATTATCTGTCTTCAGCATCACGTCCTCCTTGTCTACTTGCCTCGCCGTGATCGAGGACGTATAAACGGCCCTCTACACGGCCTCTGTCCGCGCTAGTGTATGCACGATGAGTGCCAACGTTGACCAGCCGATTGGCCCGCTT
>DASUBC010000796.1:0-2106 GCA_035763465.1 Thermomicrobiales bacterium | reverse complement strand
ACGTCGCGCGAGACAAGCGAATAACTCATGCCCGCGTGCGCCTGCGCCACGCCGTCGCAGATGTCGGAGACGGTGAAGACGCCGGGCTTGCCGCCGGCCTCGAAGACGCCGTTGGAGACTTCTTCGATCAGCGGCCGGAAGTGGAAGGTGCCGGGATGGCCCATGCCGTAGGCGCTCTCAACCAGAATCTGCGGCTTGCCCAGGTCTTCTTCGGTCCAGTTCATCCCCAGCCGCAGCGCGTCGCCCTGGTGGTTGACGCGCCGAAGCCGCTGGCTGCGTAATTCGCTCATTGTTGGCTCCTCTGTGTTGTGGGTCGCAGGTCGCAGGTTGGCAGGTCACAGGTCTTTCATCATCAGCACTGCGCCTGCGGATTGGCGCTGCCCCGTCACGAGAGACTTGCGCCCTGCTGACCTGCGACTACGGCTCTGGCGCGACGATCGCCGGGATGGCGGCGTCGCGCACGGTGGTGTTGAAGGCGTCCAGTTCGGTGGCGAAGACCTCCTGCAAGCGGTGGAGCGCGCGATCCGTCTGCGCGGCGAGATCGGCGTAGACTTCGCGCGACTGGCGCGTTGGCGCGGCATCGCCGCTGGCGACGACGCTGGCGAGCGCGGCCAGCTTGTTGTTCAGTTTAATTGGGTAGTTCAGCGGGTCTTCGTGCGCCTTCGAGCGCGGCTGGATCAGCTCTTCTTCGACTGCGGTCAGGGCGTCGTGCAGCATCCTGGCGGCAGTGGCGATTGCCTCGGCGTGCGGGCCGTCCTTGACGCGCTTGGCCCAGGCGTCGGCCTGGTCGCGCGCCACGCGCAGCTGGCCGATGGCCGCGTGCGCCTCGGAGAGTTTCTCGCGAATCTGCTGCAAAAAGGTGAATTGCTCCTCCAGTTCGGCCTGGGTCGCGGCGACGCGCGGGTCTTTGACGAGCTCGAACTTGACCGATTGCGTTGTGTCGCCCACGGCCAGCTCCACGGAGTAGCGCCCTGGCGGCGCGAGCGGGCCAGTGAGGCTGCCGGCCCAGAGAATGACGCCTTTCAGGTCGGTCGCGTCGGGGTAGCGCGCGTTCCAGACGAAGCGGTTCAGGCCGGCTTTCACGCTGGGATGCGGTTCCTCCTTCTTGTCGTGCTCGTCCTTCGTCTCGTCCGCTTTCTTCTCCGGTTCCTCCGGTTTGCTGGTGAACTCCTTGATCAGCGCGCCGGCGGCGTCGCGGAAGCGGAGCGTCAGCGGCTGATCTGGCTTCTGTGGCAGGTAATACTGCACGACCACGCCGCCCGGCGGATTGCTGCCAGCGTCGAGGAAGGCCAGTTCTGGCTCGCCGGCGGCGTTGGTGCGCTGCACCGTCCGCACGACGAAGCCACCGGCGTTGCCGTAGCCGCGATGATAGTCGGGATTGGGGCTGGGCCGCCGCCCGCCGCCGGTGGGGCGAACGGTCGGGCGCGGCGCGAAGAGGCGCGGCTGGCCCGCCTCGGCCGGCGTATCGAGCAGCTGGTGGAGCGGCGAGACGTCGTCAAGTATCCAGAAGGAGCGGCCGTGGGTCGCGGCGATCAGGTCGCTGTCTTTGAGCGCCAGGTCGTGTATCGGCACTACCGGCAGGTTGCCTTGCAGGGGCGACCACGCCGCGCCGTCATTGAACGAGACGTAGACGCCCTTCTCTGTGCCAGCGTAAAGGACGCCCTGGCGCGCCGCGTCGGCGCGGATGACGCGCGTGAACTCGTTTTCAGGAATGCCGGTGACAATCTTCGTCCAGGTCTTGCCATAGTCGGCGGTCTTATAGAGGTACGGCGCGTGGTCATCGAGCTTGTAGCGCGTCGCCGCGACGTAGGCGGTGGCCGCGTCGTGCGGCGACGGTTCGATGATGCTGATCAGCGCCCATTCGGGCAGGTCAGGCGGCGTGACGTTCTGCCAGGTCTGGCCGCCGTCGCGCGAGAGTTGCACCAGCCCATCGTCCGAGCCGGCCCAGAGGACGCCGGCCTGGGCGGGTGATTCGGCGAAGGCGAAGATGGTGCCGAAATACTCGACGCTGGTGTTGTCCTTCGTGATCGGCCCGCCCGACGGCCCCATCTTGCTCGCGTCGTTGCGTGTCAGGTCGGGGCTGATGACCTCGAAACTGGCGCCATC
>DASUBC010000795.1:0-2400 GCA_035763465.1 Thermomicrobiales bacterium | reverse complement strand
TCATCGAAGTCGCAGATACTTCGCGCGACTTCGACCGCAATGAGAAATTCCCGCGCTACGGCGCGGCAGGCATCCCGGAAGCGTGGCTATTCGACCTGGTGGCCGAACGGATCGAGTGCCACACCGAGCCTGGCCCGCACGACTACCGGCAGGTCGCGGTGGCAGGGCGCGGCGAAACACTCACGTCAACCATCGTGCCAGGGTTGACGTTCGCCACCGATGCGCTGCTGGCATAAACTCAGTCGGCTACGAGGAACTATGCGCCTGATTGACGTGAGCCACATCGTCGAAGCAGGAATGATCACCTACAAAGAGCTGCCAGCACCGGTCGTCTGCGACTTCCTCTCGCGCGCCGATTCACGCGCGCACTACGCGCTGGGCACGGAGTTTGTGATCAATACGATCGAGCTGGTCGGCAATACCGGCACCTATGTGGATTCGCCCTTCCACCGCTTCGCCGATGGCGTGGACCTGGCCGGACTGCCACTCGCAGCGGTCGCGGCGCTGCCAGGCGTCGTCGTACGCGCGACCGCGCGTAGCGACCGGGCGATTGGCCGCGACGCCTTCGCGGACGTTGATGTGCGTGGCAAGGCTGTGCTGATCCACACCGGCTGGGACGCCCACTGGCGCACCGACCAGTACTTCGAGGGCCACTCGTTCCTCGCCGGCGCGGCGGCGGAGGCGCTGGTCGCCGGCGGCGCGGCCTTCGTCGGCATTGATTCGTTGAACATTGACGACATCGGCGACGGCGCGCGGCCGGTGCATACGCTCCTGCTCGGCGCGGGCATTCCGATCGGCGAGCATTTGTGCGGCCTCGCCGCCCTGCCCAATAGCGGCTTTCGCTTCTTCGCCACGCCGGTCAAAGTGCGCGGCTGCGGCGCCTTTCCGGTGCGCGCGTTCGGCCTGGCCGAGTAGGCGCTGGCGCCAAAGGAGGAATGATGAGTAAGCGGAAAACGGCGTCCCGCGCGCTCCCCCGCCTCGGTAAACAGCCGCCGCGCTAACGATTCTTCCTGAATCCCTACACCGACCTGCGCTTCACGCGCTGCCCTCAGTGCGAGGGGAAAACGCGCGTGCGTAAACTGCCGCTGGTCATCCACATCGAACCACGGCAACTGGTCGCCTTGAATAAAACGTGCCGGTATTGCCCCAATTGCGATCTCTTGATCGCGCACCAGGATGAGATCGAGACATGGCTGGCAGCATTCTTCGGCCAGACGCACCCCGAACTCGTTGGCAATGACTACCTGATTGTGGGCACCGAGGACCGGGCCGACTGGCAGCGCGGCGTGCGCGAGCCACTCGCAGTCCCGGACACGCTCGACTGCCTGCACGACTTCGCCGATGTCGTGCAGTTCACGCCAGCGCCGGCCTGGGGCCGGCATGACCCGGTAGCGGCGCTCGTTATGTGACAATGGAGGAGCCGGGATGAGCGACCCGGAACGAGCGCGGATCCCCCAGGCGTTGCGGCCCCGGTATGATGCCCTGGCGCAGTTGATTGACACGGTCTGCCAGGAGCACTTGACCGAGGAGTATGCCCAGGTGAGCCGCCGCCTGGCCGCCGCGCTGTGTCGCAAGCGACCTTCGCCAGTGACGCGCGGGCGGCTGGAGACGTGGGCATGCGGCATCGTCTACGCGATCGGCTCGGCGAACTTTCTCTTCGATAGGTCACAGACGCCGCATCTGTCCGCGAGCGAGCTGTGCTCTCTCTTCGGCGTGAGCACCAGCACAGGGAGCAACAAGGCCGGGGAGATCCGCCGCCTATTTCGCATCGGACTCATGGACCCCGAATGGTGCTTACCCAGCAAGCTCGATGAGAATCCGCTGGCCTGGATGATCAGTGTCAACGGCATACCCCTCGATGCCCGCTATGCTCCGCGCGCCATCCAGGAAGAAGCGCTGCGCCTGGGCTTGATTCCGTACCTACCCGAGTCACCTGCCTGATCTCCGTGGTCTTGGCGCACGGGAGAATTGCCGATCGGAACCTGCAACCTGTAACCCGCTAACTTGCCGCTACGTGCCCATCTGCCACACATCGAGCGTGCGGAGGCGGGCCGCGCCGCCTTCGGCAACCAGATCGAGGCCGAGGCTATCGGCGCGAGTCGGGTAGATGCGCTCGGCGATGCAGGCGCGCTCGTTGGCGAAGACCTCCACGACCGAGGCGTCGAGAAAGACGCGCAGGTGCAAGCGTCCATCGTCCGGCGGTAACAGCACTGCTTCCGTCACGCCGCGATCGCAGGCTTCGTCGAGCGTCGAGCGCGTGCGATCAACGCGCAGCCGTCTTGCCATGCGGTCGTAGATGATGCGCGTCTGCTCCGCGCCGTCCGGCGCGCGGCGCACGACCAGGCCGCACGCCGCCGCGTCACCCAGGTCAAAGTCCAGCTCAAGTTCGAGCTGCGCGCC
>DASUBC010000794.1:0-14987 GCA_035763465.1 Thermomicrobiales bacterium | reverse complement strand
CATTGCGACACTCCTGCGGGGCGAGACATGGCCCTCCTCCTGCTCAGATGGATGAGACAGCACCTCCATCCTAGCAGGACCGCCAGTCTCGCCTCAGTTCACTCCCCTGCTCACCATGCCCAAAACCTACCCCTAAAAGGGGCAGGGGGTGAGGGCCGCGCCGTTACTTGACAGTAAGCGCCCCGCCGCCTACCATTACAGGCAAGAAGTCAACGGCGGCGAACGGGAGGAGTAGGCGGGCGCGTCAGCGACAGGGAAGTGGAGGCCACCGATTGCGAGCCTCCCGCGCTGGATGACCGCCGAAGTCGCCCAGGAGCCGAGACGCCGAACGGCCGTGCCGCTAAGCGTCTCCGGGTGCGCCCGTTACCGCGTCCGCGAGGGTCCGGCCATACCTGGCCGCGACCGAAGCAAGGTGGTACCACGGGGTCAGCCTCGTCCTTGAGCAGGACGGGGTTTTTTGTTGTTCAGAGAGGGAGGTGTGCCGTGGGCAGCAAGCCCGCCTGGACGCAGGCCGGCTTCCAGACCCACGCGGTCCGGCCGGCACGCCGACGACCATAATAATCGTGTGCCAAGACAGGAGAAACGACGATGACCGACACACGCAAGACACTGGCAAAAACCTACGACCCCCGCGCCGTGGAGCGCGGCTGGTACGACCGCTGGGACGCGGCCGGCGCGTTCGCGCCGCGCCCGGCCACCGGGCCGGACGACGACCCGTTCGTGATTATCATGCCGCCGCCGAACGTGACCGGCGAACTGCATATCGGTCACGCGCTCTTCAGCACCGTGGAAGACCTGCTGACCCGCTGGCAGCGGATGCGGGGGCGGCCAACGCTCTGGCTGCCCGGCGCGGACCACGCCGGCATCGCCGGGCAGTGGGTGGTGGAGAAAGAGATCGCCAAAGATGGCCTCACCAGGCACGACCTCGGCCGCGACCGGTTTCTGGACACTGTCTGGGACTGGATGGACAGTTACCGGGGCCGCATCCGCGAGCAGTTGCAGATTCTCGGCGCGTCGTGCGACTGGTCGCGCTTCATCTTCACGATGGACCCCGGCCCGGCCCGCGCCGTGCGGACGGCCTTCAAGCGCCTCTACGACAAGGGGCTGATCTATCGCGGCGAGCGGATGATCAACTGGTGCCCGCGCTGCCGCACCGCCCTCTCCGACCTCGAAGTGAACTACGAGGAAGAGCAGGGGCATCTCTGGTATGTGCGCTACCCGATCGCGGACGCCGCTGACCAGTGGATCACAGTGGCGACGACGCGGCCGGAGACCATCCTGGGCGACACCGGCATCGCGGTGCATCCGGACGACGAGCGTTACCGCGCGCTCGTGGGCAAAGAGGCCATCCTGCCGGTGCTGGGGCGGCGCATCCCCATCGTGGCCGACGAGGCGGTGGACCCGGCCTTCGGCACCGGCGCGGTGAAGGTGACGCCGGCGCATGACCCAGTGGACTTCCAGATCGGCCAGCGCCACCAGCTGCCCGCGCTCAACGTGATGAACCTCGACGGCACGATGAACGAGCAGGCCGGTCCGTTCGCCGGGCAGACGACGATGGCCTGCCGGCTCAATCTGGTGGAGTGGCTGAAAGAGCACGATCAGCTCGTGAAGGTGGAGCCGCACACCCACTCGGTGGGCCACTGCGACCGCTGCGACACGATTGTCGAGCCGCTGATCAGCATGCAGTGGTTCGTGCAAATGAAGCCGCTGGCCGCCCCGGCGATCGAGGTGGTGAAGAATGGCCAGGTGCGGATGGTGCCGGAGCGCTTCACCGGCGTCTACCTGCACTGGATGGAGAACGTGCTCGACTGGTGCATCTCGCGCCAGCTCTGGTGGGGCCACCGTATCCCGATCTGGTATTGCGGCGACTGCGGCCACATGACCGCGACCGACCAGGAGACCATCACCGCCTGCGAAGCCTGCGGCAGCGCGAAGATCGAGCAAGACCCCGACGTGCTCGACACCTGGTTCAGTTCCGGTCTCTGGCCGTTCAGCACGCTCGGCTGGCCCGACGATACGCCCGACCTGCGCCGCTTCTACCCCGGTTCGGTGCTGGAGACCGGCTACGACATCATCTTCCACTGGGTGGCGCGGATGATCTTCTTCGGTCTCGAATTCATGGGCGAGCCGCCCTTCCACACGGTCTACTTCCACGGCACCGTGCGCGACGAGCGCGGCCAGCGCATGAGCAAGACGAAGGGCAACGTGCTCGACCCGACCGAGATCACCGCCGAGTACGGCACCGACGCGCTGCGCTACGCGCTGGTGACGGCCGGCGCGAGCGGCGCCGACCTGAAACTGAGCCTGGGCCGGGTGGAGGCGAGCCGCAACTTCGCCAACAAACTCTGGCAGGCCGCCAGTTTTATCCTCGCCAACCTCGCCGGTCACGAGGAGACGATTGCGCGCGATGATACCGGCGCGCCGCTCGCGCCCGACCCGGCCAACCTGCGCGTGGTGGATAAGTGGATTCTCAGCCGCCTCAGCGCGGCCACGACAGAGGTGAACCGGGCGCTGGAACGCTACGAGTTTGGCGAGGCCGCTCGCGCGCTCTACGACTTCAGCTGGAACGAGTTCGCCGACTGGTACATCGAGGCGGCGAAAGTGCGGCTGCGCGGCGCCGACGACGCGGCGAAGACGGCCGTGCGCCAGACGCTGGCCTACACCTTCGAGCGCACGCTGCGCCTGCTGCACCCGATTATGCCCTTCGTGACCGAAGAACTCTGGCAGCATTTCCCGCACGCGGGCGACCTGCTGATTCTGGCGTCGTGGCCGGCAGTGGGCGCGACCTACCCGGCCGAGGAACGCGCCTTCGCGCGGATGCAGGAGGCGACGCGCGCCATTCGCAACGCCCGCGCGGAGAGCAATGTCGAGCCGGGCCGCTGGATCGCGGCGATCGTCGCCGGTCCGCACGCGGACGACTTCGCCGCCACCCGTCCCGAGTTCGCGTTTCTGGCCCGGATCGCGGACGACCAGTTACAGATCGCGCCCGACGCGCCCGCGCCGGCCGGCGCGCTCACGCTGGCCGTAGAGGACTTCGCCATCCACCTGCCACTCGGCGGCCTGGTGGATACGGAGGCCGAACGCGGCCGTCTGGGCCGGGAGATCGAGGCGGCTGAGGCGGAGATTGGCCGCGCCCGCGCGATGCTCGACAACCCGAACTTCACCGGGCGCGCGCCCGAAAAGGTGGTGCAGGTGCAGCGCGACCGCCTCGCTGGGGCGCAAGAACGCCTGCGCCTCCTGCAAGACCGCCTCGCCGCGCTGGGTTAACTGCTGCTGCGTGCGCCGTGGGTGGCGAAGGCCACCCACGGCGCACACGAAACCAGCGTGTCGCCACCAGCCTCCTCCATCCGGCCGCCCATTCCAACCGGCGCGCTTTTGACATAACTCACAGGGATTACCTTGACATCGCTGGTATCAACTGCTATGCTATACGGCGTTAGCACTCGTGAGTTGAGAGTGCTAACAGAGGAGGCGCGGACGTGGACCGGTTGACCGAGCGTCAGGAGCAGTTGCTCCGGCTGATCGTCCATGAATATGTCAGCAGCGGCCGGGCGGTCGGCTCGAAGATGCTGGTCGAGAGTTATCACCTCAGCGTCAGTTCCGCCACCATCCGTAACGAGATGGGCGAACTGGAGCGCGCGGGACTGATTGACCAGCCGCACACGTCCGCCGGGCGCGTGCCGACCGATCGCGGCTATCGCTACTACATCGAACGCCTGATCGGCGAACCGCGCCTCTCATCCACCGAAGAGATGATGATCCGGCACCAGTTCCGCCAGGTCGAAATGCAACTGGAGGGCTGGATGCAACTGGCGGTGACGACGCTGGCGCGCAGCACCGGCAACGTCTCGGTGGTCACCGCGCCGCGCGTGCAGGCGCAGACCGCGCGGGTGAAGCACTTCGAACTGGTCGGCATTCAGGATCACGTCGTCCTGCTCGTGCTGGTGACGCAGGAGAGCGGTGTCAAGCAATCGTTCCTGCACTGGCACGACATGGTAACACAGCCGCAATTACGTGCTATCAGCGACCGCTTGAACACGCCTTTCGCCGGGGTAAACGCCGCCGACGCCGCCGCGCTGGCGGCGCGGGAGGAAGGGCTGGCACGGCTGGTCGCCGAAAGCATCGCCGAGCGGCTGCGCGAACTGGACACCGAAACGAGCGTCGAACTCCAGCACGCGGGCCTGGAGCACGCCTTGCAGCAGCCCGAATTCGCAGGCGGCCAGGCCGCCGGGCAGTTCGTCGAATTATTGCGTGGCGGCGGCTTTCTCAGCGCGCTGCTGCCCCAGGTGCAGCCGGAACCGGCGGACAATGTGCAGGTCTTCATCGGCACTGAGAATATCGCCGATTCCCTCCATCCGTATGGCATCGTTGTTGCGACCTATGGGGTACGCCACGAAGTCATCGGCCTCGTGGGGGTGCTGGGTCCGCGCCGGATGCCCTATGAGCGGTCAATCGGCTCGGTGCGCTACATATCCGGGCTGATGAGCGACCTCGTCGGCCGCCTCTATGGCGCCGAGCCGTTCACGACGGAACCGTATACACCCGGCCGAAACACGCCGGACCACGACTGAGCATTGATGAGGAGGTTGAAGCGGACGATGGGGCAACACAAACACGAGCGAGTTGAACACGCTGAGGCGGTCGAGCCGGAGGCAGGAGCAGCCGCGAACGGCGCGGCGGCCACGCCTGAGCCGGCCGCGCCGCCCGCGCTGGAGGAACAGGTGAACCGGTTACAGGCCCAGGTCGCTGAGTACGAGGACCGCTGGAAGCGCTCGGCGGCCGAATTCATCAACTACAAGCGCCGCGTCGAGCAAGAGCGCAGCGAGTTCGCGCGTAGCGCGAATGGGTCGTTGATTCTCGCGTTCCTGCCGGTGCTCGACGACCTCGAACGCGCGCTGGCGAACGTGCCGGCCGACCAGGCCCAGAGCAGCTGGGTCGAAGGGGCCAGGCTGGTCGAGCGCAAGTTTCGCGCGACGCTGGAACGCCAGGGCGTGACGCCGATCCCGGCCGTCGGCGAGGCATTCGACCCCGAAGTGCATGAAGCGGTCGGCGGCGCGGGCCATACCGTCGTGCAGGAATACCAGCGCGGCTACCGGCTCCACGGGCGCACGCTGCGCCCGGCCATGGTCGTTGTCGGCGACGAAGCGCCGGCGGCGCCCGTGACCGAAGCATAATTCTCGTCAAGATAGAGCGGTTAAGAGCAGAAGGAGAACACCATCATGGCACGGATCATCGGTATTGACCTGGGGACCACGAACTCGGTCGTCGCGGTTATCGAAGGCGGCGAGCCGACCGTTATCCCCAACGCCGAAGGCGAGCGGTTGACTCCGTCGGTCGTCGCGATGCGCCCGAGCGGCGAGCGGCTCGTGGGCCGGCTGGCCCGCCGCCAGGCGGTCACCAACCCGGAGAACACGGTCTTCTCGATCAAGCGCTTCATCGGGCGGAAGTTCGACGACCCCGAAGTGCAGCGCGACATCAAACTGGTGCCCTATAAAGTCACCAAGGCGTCGAACGGCGACTGCCAGGTCGTCATGGGCGGCAAGCCCTATTCGCCGCAAGAAGTCTCGGCGATGATTTTGCAGAAACTGAAGGCGGACGCCGAAGCCTACCTGGGCGAGACGGTGGACCGCGCGGTCATTACGGTGCCGGCCTACTTCAACGACAGCCAGCGCCAGGCGACCAAGGACGCCGGGCGCATCGCCGGCCTTGAGGTCGAGCGGATTATCAACGAGCCGACGGCCTCCTCGCTGGCCTACGGCTTGGAGAAGCAGAATGACGAGGAGATCGCGGTCTACGACCTCGGCGGCGGCACCTACGATATCTCGGTCCTCGATCTGGCCGAGGGTGTCTTCCAGGTGAAGGCGACCAACGGCGACACGCACCTGGGCGGCGACGACTTCGACCAGGTCATCATTGACTTCCTGGCCGACCAGTTCCAGAAGGACGAGGGCATTGACCTTCGCAAGGACCGGATGGCCCTCCAGCGTTTGAAGGAAGCGGCGGAGAAGGCGAAGATCGAGCTCTCGACCCTGCAACAGACCGAGATCAACCTGCCATACATCACGGCGGATTCCAGCGGACCGAAGAATCTCTTCACGACGCTCTCGCGCGCCAAACTGGAGCAACTGACCAACCCGCTGATCGAGCGGACGATTCCGCCGATGCAGAGCGCGCTGACCGACGCGAAGTACCAGAAGGGCGACATCGCCGAGGTGCTGCTGGTCGGCGGCCAGACCCGGATGCCGGCGGTGCAGCGCAAGGTGCAGCAGTTCTTCGGCAAGGAGCCGCACAAGGGCATCAATCCCGACGAGGTCGTGGCGGTCGGTGCGGCGATTCAGGCGGGCGTGCTCGGCGGCGAGGTCAAGGACGTGCTGCTGCTCGATGTCACGCCGCTGACGCTGGCGATCGAGACGCTGGGCGGCGTCGCCACGCCGCTGATCGAGCGCAACACGACCATTCCGACCCACAAGTCGCAGATTTTCAGCACGGCGTCGGACAACCAGACGCAGGTCGAGATCAACGTGCTGCAGGGCGAGCGCCCGCTGGCGTCGCAGAACAAGTCGCTGGCACGCTTCATTCTCGACGGTATCCCGCCGGCGCCGCGCGGCGTGCCGCAGATCGAAGTGTCGTTCGACATTGACGCCAACGGCATCGTCAACGTCTCAGCGAAGGACCGGGCTACAGGCAAGGAGCAGAAGGTCACCATCACCGCGTCGTCCGGCCTGTCCGAGGCGGAAATCCAGAAGATGGTGCAGGAAGCCGAGCAGCACGCCGACGAAGACCGCCAGCGGCGCGAGCTGATCGAACTACGGAACCAGGCCGACACGATGGCCTTCCAGGCCGAGAAGGTCTTGCAGGAGCACGGCGAGCGCGTGCCCGCCGATACGAAGAACACCGTCGAGGAGAAGATCAAGACGGTGCGCGAGATTCTGGAGCAAGACCCGGAGAACGCCGACCGGCTGCGGACGGCCTACGAGGAACTGACGTCCGCGCTGTCGCAGATCGGCCAGCTCATGTACGACCAGGCCGACGGCGCGCAGGCCGAACCGGCGGGCGCGACGGCGGGCAAGGCCGACGAAGGCACGGTCGAGGGCGAATTCCGCGAAGTCAAGGAATAACACCGGCCACACAGCCGAAAACGACAGAGCGCGCCGGAGGCGAAAGCCTCCGGCGCGCTGCTGTGTGAATGGCCCTCACCCCGCGACCCACTGCGCGGGTACCCCGGCGGGCGGCACCCCTCTCCCGTGGCGACGGGAGAGGGGACCGGCGCGACCCGCAAGCGGGTACCCCGGCGAGCCAGGGGTGAGGGCCAGGGCATACAGGCTACTGAATCGTCCCGCCGAGGACGCGCGGCGTTGTGGGCTGCGGGCTGCCATCGTACGGCTCGGCCGTGACGCCGATGGCGTTGTACTTGCTGAACGGCGCGGGCGCGTGGATGACGACCGAGGCATTGCCGCGCGCGTCAACCGTGAAGAGGCCGCCGCTGTCGCGCGCGCCGCCCGGCGTAATCAGCCAGAGCTGGTAGCGCGTGTTCGGGGCGAGGTGCGGCAGCCAGTAGGTCAACATCACGGCGGTGGTGCTGTTGGGATCGATGTACACGTAGCCGGCGGGCGGCAGGGAGCCATACTGGCCGGTCACCGGGCCGAAGACCGTGTGGGCGGCGGCCGGGTTCGCGACCAGGCGGGCGATGGTCGCCTGGTCGGCGGCCTGGGTTGCCTGCGCCTGCGCCTGTTGTTGCTGGTCGCGCAGTTGCCGCTGGAGCGCGATGTTCCAGCCACCTAGCGCCAGCAGGGCGACGGCGGCGACGGCGGCCAGGGCGTAGCGCCATGTGCGCCAGCGGCGCGGGCGCGCCGGTGTGCCGGCGCTGGACCGCGGGACTGCCGCCAACGCTGGTGTACCGCTGGCCGGCGCGGCGGCCAGGCGTTCGACCCGCGCGAGGAGCGCACTCTTGACGGCGGATGATGGCGTGGCGGGTGGCGCGGCGAACGCGAGGAAACTGGCCGCCTCGCGCAGTTCCTCCAGCTCGCGCTGGCAGGCCAGGCAGTCCGCCAGGTGTGCGCTGACCACATGCTCGTCAGGCGCGGCGAGCGTGCCGAGCGCGTATTCCGGCAGGAGTTCCGCCACGGTGGCATGGATCTGGGTGTTGGTGGTATCGTTCTCGTTCACTGTCTGCCCTATGGCTGCGCTGGCCGCTGCTGGTAAATACTACGCAAACTGTCCATATCCAGTTCAATCAACCTCGAGCTCCAGACCCTGATCCTGCAACATATCGCGCAACTTGCGCAGACCGAGGCGGGTGCGCGTCTTCACCGTGCCGAGTGGTTCGCCAAGCCGGGCGGCAATCTCCGACTGGGTATACCCTTCGAAGTACGCCAGCTCGATGATCGCCCGCTGCGCGGGCGGGAGTTGCCCCAGCGCCGCGCTGATGCGCGTCCGGCGCAGGCGCTCCCACGCCTGGTCCGCGACATCGGGATCGGTGGCCGGTAAACTCAGTAATGGCTCATCGGCGTCGTCCGCTTCGCGCTCCGCCAGTCCCTGGGGCCGCCGGCGCCGGCGGCGGACCTCGTCAATTGCCAGGTTGTGGGCGATGCCGAGCAGCCAGGTCGTGACCCGCCCGCGCGTCTGCTGGTAGGTGCCGGCGCGCTGCCAGGCGCGCACGAACACTTCTTGCAGCAGGTCTTCGGCCCCCTGCCGATCCCCGAGTATTCGCAAGACCAGCGCGAAGACGAGGCCCGCATAACGGTCATACAGCGGGTCGAGCGCCGTCGTATCGCCCGTGGCAAGACGGCCGATCAATTGCTCGTCTTCCTCCGCGCGCTCCACGCATGTCCTTAGCGCCGTGGGCGCGACCGACGCGAGCAAATGTGTCCTGGCATGCGTCGTCCGCCCCCACTAGACAATACGTTCATTGCCCCCCGCCGGATTCCTGGAGGCGCGCATATAGTAGCAAAGCGTGGGCGAGCGCGGGAGGGGAAGGCGCGATTGAACCGCCAAGGCGCCAAGGACACGCCAAGAGCGCCAAGAGGGGTTCGTTTGTTCCTCTCAATCTTGGCGTGCTTGGCGTGCTTGGCGTCTTGGCGGGTCCCAGTTCAGGCGAGGACTTCGACGTTGGCGGTCGGCACGGTCAGCCGCCCGCCCTGCGGCAAGGCGACCTCCAGCGCGTCGAGCACCAGGCTGCCGGCCAGGCGGCGGCGGCGGGGCGGCTCCGCGACGGTAGCGACAAGGCCGAGATGGTCCTGGTCCACCACCCGCACCAGGGTGCCGGGTGTCAGGGCCGCGATCGGCAGGCTCACTTCATTCTCTGGATGGCTGCCCGGTGACGCGAGGAGCACTTCGGGCCGGCGCAAACTCCCGGCGAGTTGTGTGACGCCGCAGAGCGAGACCGCCTCGCCATTGCTTTCGACTAGCGTGTCGTAGAGCGGCGCGGCCATCGGCGCGCGCCCAAATCCTTCTGTCAGCACCAGCGTCAGCGGCGCGGCCACCGGCCAGCGCCAGTCTGGCAGCCCAACGCGCCAGTGGCCCGTGTCCGACACTTTGAGGAATTGCAGCAGCTCCGATTCCTCGATCGAGCCGGCGATAACACCCTTAGCGCCGACCTGCACGGCCTTCTGCAACGCGGTCGCGCTGACGGTGCCGCCGACCGCGACAATAGACCGCGCGGCTCGGCCGTCGAGTTGATCGGGGCTGAGGGGGCGTTGCCGGTCCTGGCCCAGCACCTTCAGCACGCCAAAGGCTTCCTCGCCCACGCCGAACATGCCGAAGAAGCGCGAGCCGAGCAGGCGAATCGTGACCCCGCGCGCCTGTTCGAGGTCTTCGACAATGCCGGAGACATAGGCCAGCAGTTCCAGGTGGGTCGTCTGGGGCCGGACAACCGCGATGCCGGTCTCGGGATCGAACCGGACGAAGGTGCCGGCGACCGGACTCTTGACCGCCTGCGTCCGCAGGCCGCGCCGCCGTTTCGCGATCGTCTCGTGCGCTTCGACCTGGTCGCCCGGCGCTTTGGTCAGGCGCTCGCTGGCCTTGCCCGGTTCAACGTCGAGCAGCCGGGCGAGATTGAACCGCAGGGGGCGATGCGCCTGCTCGCCAGCCACGACGACCGTGCTGGCTTCCACGCGGTCGCCGACCCGCACTTTGACTTCGCCCTGCACCGGCAGATGGCGGTCAACCCGCAACTCGGTATTGCGGATGAGCACGGGCTGGCGGGTCGGGTAGTAGTAATACATGGGCGTACTCCTTGTGCGAGTCGGGCAGTCGGGCAGCGCGCTGGATCAGCATTGTGCTGGCAGACGAACGTGGTGCTGAGGAGAACCCACTGCCCGACCGCCCGACTGCCCGACTGCCCGACTCAATCGTCGCCGAGCGCGGCGCTCCACGCGGTCAGCCGCGCGATGCGCTCCTGATCGTTGCGGGGCAGCGCGAGCGCGTGACCGCGCGTGTCAATCACCAACCCGACCGGGCCGCCGTGCGGCGCGGCCGGACCTTCGAGCACGGCGCCCGCGCCGGGATTGCCGCGTCCCACGGCCGCGCGCCCGCCCGCCTCGATGCGGACGCTGGCGGCGCGTTCACCCGCGCGCAGCGGCAGCCGCAGCAGCGCGCCGCCGGGTACGCTGAACTCCTCCGTGTGGCCATCGGCCCTGGTCAACTGCCCGCGCACGGTCTCGTTCGGTGGACACTCGATGGCGAGGTGCGCGCCCAGGTCGAGCAAGCCGTCGTGCTCAAAGACTTCGGCGGCCCGCCCCGGCTCCAGCACGCCCAGCGCGCCAATCGCCGGCAGCAGCCCCTCGCGGTCGAGCGCCAGTTGCGTCAGGCCGCTTGCCGGCCGGGGACGCACGCCGTCAACCAGGGCCAGGAACGCCGTAGCCGGATTGGGCCAGCGGGCGAAGAACGCGCCGCCGACAACGAGGTCGGGCGTCAACCCCTGCTCGCCACCAAGTTCGGTCGCCGCGACCCGCGCCAGTTCGCGGACGAGCGCGACCTCGATCTGTCGATCTTTGCGCGTCGTCGGCACGGTGAAGGGCCGGAGCGCGCGATTCAGAATCCAGCCGTGCAATTCGTCTTCGCTGTAGGCGAAGGGCAGCCACTGGAGGACATTGGTCAGCGTGAGGCCAGTGAGCAGATTCGCCGCGCCCAGCGCCAGGTCTAGCGCCGGTTCGCTCAACGCGCGGTGTTCCGCGCCGCGCGCCCAGCAGCAGGTCAGCCCATCTTCGAGGTCGAGCGTCACCACCTCGCACGCGAACTGGAGCGCCATGAAGCGGTTGACCAGTTCCAAAGCCCGCGCACGCGCGATCGGCGGCGCGGCCGTGCGCGCTTCCAGGCTGCCGAACCCCGCCAGCGTGTTGCCCGCCCGGCGATTCGCCAGGTCGGCGAGTTCCTGCCCGATGGCGGCGGCCAGTTCGGCGTTGCCGGCTGCGTTGGCCGGGACGACGAGCCAGCCGAATTCGTACCCTTTCCCAAACGCCTGGACAGCGGTCGCCTGAAAACGTTCCTCGCCAATCACCAGGATCGCGGGGGGCGTGGCTGTCAGTGGGAATGCGGCGACAATGTCTTCGGCCACGTCCAGCAGGTGTGGCAGGGCGCCGGCTTGCGTGTCGCCCGCGACGAGTATCAGGACGTCTGGCTGTTGCTGACCAAGCAGGGCGACCTGTTCGTGCAGCGTGTCGTCAGCGCGTGTGGCCGCGTCAAGCGTCAGGCCAGGCAGCACGGTGACCGGCGATTGCCGGCAAATATCCACCAGCGCCGCGACCAGCGCGCTGGCCCCGGCCGAGAGCAGGGTGATCCGCAGTGGCGGGCACGCCGCCATTGTGGCGAGCACGGCGTCAATCCCATCACCGCTATCATCCTGGGGTGTCAGCAATTGCGCCTCGGTGGTGAAGCGGCGTACAGCGGCCTCTTCGAGCGCGCCGACGGCGGCCCGCAGCCCGACCTGGAGATCGTCGTACGGCGGCTCGACGCTGCTCGGGCTGACGCCCTGGGCGACGAACCGGCAAACGCCGTCAACTACTTCCAGTAACGTGGCGCGTGTTTGCCCCCGGCCGCAGTCGGCCACCATGATTGCTTCTCGCGCCTGCCCTTTGCTCATGCTTACCTCTTAGGTGCGTGGTCACGCCGCCGGCTAGCGGACGGCCGGGAAGATGACGAAAATACCGAGAACAATCAGAAAAATCACCAGCGCCGCGAGAAAGGTGAGCAGCGCGGCCCGCTGCACCCGGGCGCCGCGCTGCTTGGCGCGCGTGGCCACCGGGCGCTGCGGTAGCGACCGCACCACCGGCTCGGCCAGCGCGGGTTCCTCTATGGGCGCGGGCGGCGCCGTAATGGCGGGCATGACGATCCGGCGCTCCGCGTGCGTGGCGCCGGGTGTAGTCTCCGCGAGTTTCGCGAAGGCCGCCGCCGCCTCGGAATCCGCCGCCGGTGGTGGCGCCGCTGCCTGCCAGGTTTGCTCCAAATTGGCGGTGGCGCCGGCGCCACTGGCGGCTTCGCCGCCCAGCATCCAGGACTGATCGTCCGCCCGGGTGTCTGTTTTCTCCTGCGGCTCGCTGAACGCGCGCAACCAGGCGGGCAAATCGTCTTCGCTGATCAGCGCGGCGGCTTCATTACTGGGCGCGCTGGCGGGACGGGACGCCGGCGCGGCTGGCTTACTGGGTGGGCGCATCGCGGCGAGTTTGTCTTCCGGCGCGAGGGCTGGCGCGGCGCCATTCGGCAGCGCGCCGTTCGGGCCAGGAGCGCCGACGGCGGCGAGCGGTTGGGCCAGTTCCTGCCACGCTTCTTCCTGGCCGCCGGTCGGCACGGGCGTGACGGTGGGCGGCGCGGCGTCGGCGGGGACGGGACTGTCCGCCTCTGCCGCTGGCGTGTCCTCCGCCGGTTTGAGCTGGCGCAGCCATTGCGGCAGTTCAGGCGTGTCGGCGGGCGCCGGTTCGGCCAGGGCTTGGGCGCAGCTATGGCAGACCAGCGCGCCATCGCTATTTTCGGCCTGGCAATGTGGGCAGGTAATCACCGTGCTTCCTCCCTCGGTCCACTGGCGCCCGTGTTGCACGGCACGCCCGGCGGTTCGCCCCGCCGCGCTGGACGCAAGGACTTGCGTCCGGTACGAATGTGCGTCCTGCATCGAGTATAGCAGCGGGTTTTCCCGGCGTATGTGGTACTTTGGTGGGAAGTCAGCAGAGGCGTCTGGTTTGTTCGGCAGCCCTCACCCCGGCTCACTAACGCTCGCCACCCCTCTCCCGTCGCCACGGGAGAGGGGCCGGGGGTGAGGGCTGCTCAGGTCTGCGCCGGGCGCAACTCATCGGTATCGAGCCAGATCGTCACGGGGCCGTCGTTGACGATTTCGACTAGCATGTGGCTGCGGAACCGGCCGGTCGCGGTGCTCACGCCCAGCCCGCGTAGGGTCGCGGCGAGACGCTCCACCAGCGCTTCGGCCTGTTCGGGCGGCGCGGCCTGAATGAAACTGGGCCGCCGGCCCTTGCGCGCGTCGGCATACAGCGTGAACTGCGAGACGACGAGCGCCGCGCCGCCCGTGTCGAGCAGCGACCGATTGAAGCGCCCTTCGTCATCGCCGAAGATGCGGAGCGTCGCGATCTTGTTCGCCAGCCACTCAGCCTCGGCCGGGCCATCCTGCTGCCCGACCCCCACCAGCACCACCAGCCCGTCTGCGATCGCCCCGACCGTCGCCTCGCCCACGCGCACGCTGCCGTGCGTCACGCGTTGCACCAGTGCGCGCATACGCCTCCAGTCGTGAGTCGTGCGTGAGTGCGTGAGAAGGGTTTAGGTCAGCACGGTGCCTGACTACTGGCGCAGTGCCAGCCCCAAGCAACTCACGACTCACGACTAATCAACGCCACCGCCAGCGCCGCGATGCCTTCTTCGCGGCCGATGAAGCCAATGCCTTCGTTCGTCGTCGCCTTGACGCCGATGCAGTCGCCGGGGAGGTCGAGCGCGGCGCCGATAGCGGCGCGCATCGCCGCGATGTGCGGCGCGATCTTCGGGCGCTCGGCGACGATCGTGCAATCGAGATTGATGATGTGCCAGCCCGCCGCCGCGAGCAGGTCGCGCACGCGCGCGAGCAGGTCGCGACTGTCACTATCCTTGTAAGCCGGGTCAGTGGGCGGGAAGTGCTGGCCGATGTCGCCCAGCGCCGCCGCGCCGAGCAGCGCGTCCATAATGGCGTGCAGCGCCACATCGGCGTCGGAATGGCCGAGCAGCCCCCGCGCGGCCGGAATTGTGACCCCGCCCAGCACCAGCGGGCGGTCCGGCACGAGGCGATGCACATCGTAGCCGATGCCGACACGCTGGGTCGCGCTCATCAGTCCTCTGCGCCCAGTAGCGCCGCCGCGACCGCCAGGTCGTCGGGTGTCGTCACCTTGAGGTTACGGTAGGAGCCGGCGAAGACACTGACCGGCTCGCCCGCCAGTTCGAGCGCGGCGGCTTCGTCGGTGACAGTCAGCCCGCGTGCCTCGACGAAGGCAAAGGCGCGTTCGAGCGCGTCGCGCCGGGCGATCTGCGGTGTCTGGGCCGCCCAGAGCGTTTCGCGCGGCGGCGTCTCGACAATCAGCCCGCCGTCGCGCACGCGCTTGATCGTGTCTTTCACGGGCGTCGCCGCGATCGCCGCGCCCGTGACCTGCGCTGTCTCGACCCCGCGCCGGATGATCTCGGTTGTGACCAGCGGACGCGCGGCGTCGTGGACGATGACGTAGTCGCACGGCGGGAGCGCCACCAGGCCGGCGCGCACGGAATCCTGCCGCCGCTCGCCGCCCGCCACTACCGCGACGACTTTGCGCCAGCGTGCTGGATCAGCCTGCATCAGCGCCTGCCCGCGCGCGAGATTCCGTTCGTGCAGCACCAGCACGATGTAATGGACGAGGCGGCTGGCCTCGAACGTCGCCAGGCTGTACGTGAGCACCGGCCGGTCAGCCAGCAGCGTAAAGACCTTGTCCAGTCCGCCCATGCGCTCGCCGCGACCCGCGCCCACGATAATCGCGCCGACTGTCGCCATC
>DASUBC010000793.1:0-4355 GCA_035763465.1 Thermomicrobiales bacterium | reverse complement strand
GTACAACACACGTATTCCCCTTTATCTGCCAGACACCATCGCCGTCGCGCACAAAACCGGCAGCCTTCGCGGCATATGCAACGACGCCGGCATTGTCTATGGACCGCAAGGCCCCTACGTTATCGTGCTATTCGCCAAGCGTCTTGCCGACCCGGTCGCCGGCGCCGCCGCGTTGGCCCAGATCAGCCGGGCGGTCTACGAAGTCTTTGGTGGGCCGATTCCGCCGCCGCACTATGGACCGAAGTGAGCCGAGGGTCGAAAGACTTGGCGGCTGGCGTGGTGGGCGGGTGGCAAGGCAAGCATGACTAATCCTGCCAGGCTGCGCGAACATGACACCAGGCTATACAACGCGGAACTCGCGCTGCGGCCAGATGGGGGTAATCCACACCTGCATTGATTGGGAAGAGAGCTTGATACGCGGCGAATACGTCCACGGCTATTCGGCCACAGAGAGCGCCCGGCTCACCGATCAAGCCACCACGCTGGCCGAACTGCTGCACGCCGATACCCACTATTCCCCAGGTAGCCTGGTGTTGGAGGCGGGCTGCGGGGTGGGCGCGCAGACGGTCATCCTGGCCGCTGCCAGCCCAGGAGCGACCTTCACCTCGATTGACATCACCGCGGATTCACTGGCTTTAGCCGCGCGGCGGATGCGAGAGGCTGGTTATACCAATGTGACCTTCCAGCAAGCTGACATATTCGATATGCCTTTCCCACCAGCCAGGTTCGATCACGTCTTCGTCTGTTTCGTGTTGGAGCATCTAGCGACCCCCGCCGTGGCGCTGGCAGCGTTGCGGCGCGTCCTCAAGCCGGGCGGTTCGATCACCGTGATCGAGGGCGATCACGGTTCAGCCTACTTCCACCCTGACAGTGGCGCTGCCCGCCGGGCCATCGAGTGCCTGGTCGAGCTCCAGCGGCGGGCTGGTGGCGATGCGCTGATTGGACGCCGGTTGTATCCGCTGCTGGCGCAGGCTGGTTATCGCAATGTCCAGGTGTCTCCTCGCCTGGTCTACGTTGACGCCAGCCGGCCGGCATTAGTTGACGGCTTCACGCGAAAGACGTTTACCGCTATGGTCGCAGGCGTTGGCGAGGAAGTTATCAGCCAGGGATTGATGGATGAAGCGAGTTGGGCAGCCGGGTTGCGGGCGCTGTATCGAACGACCGATGTTGATGGAACATTCTCCTATACATTCTTCAAGGCGATCGGCTTGCGGTAGCAGGAAGCAGTCCTCAGCGGTCTGTACTTGCAATATCCTCTGGGCTGTCAATTGAAACAGCGAGTCCGCCCCGAATCCGCCACATGCTACCAAACCACATCGGGTTGACAGCGCCAATGCTGTGAGGAACGCCTTCTCCGGCCACGTCTTGTACGATCGTGCTGGCACGAAGTTTGCGAGACAATTGCTGGATGGGACAACCAACAGGGCGGCGCACCAGCGTGCTGCTCGGTCTTCGACTTGGCGCGCGGAATAACCGCTGGCGTGTTCAGGAGCAGCTATGGCCGGCGTAGTGGCCTGCCACAAGACGACTGTGGTCTCTGAGCCGAGGTCGGCGTTCGCTGTGCCTGCCCTGGCCGCTGGCGCGGAGCCGCTCGTGATTCGTGCCCCGCCGATCTGGCTGGCGGCGCCACTGGCGCTGGCTACGAGAATCGCGCTAGGAGCCGTAGTCGCGTGACTGCTGCTGATTGAGAGGGAGACGAGTATGTCTGCTCAGGGTGAGACGCCAACGCAACCTGCCACTCCAGCAACTCCGGATGCGCCCGACTATATTCACCACGGTGAGGGTGAACACAGCCATAAGCATAACCATCACCAGCATGGTCACCATCATCACCGGCATCAGCACGAGGGCGGTGAGATGCAGCACACCCACGGTCCGGAGCACCCGGTCCACGCCGACCACGGCGCGCATATTGATTCCCACCACGACGGGCGAACCGGCCCAGCATAACGCTGTAGATACGCTAGCCGCACGCAGCCGTGACCATCATGGCAGCGTGCGGTTTGTTCTACTACGGTCCCCCTGTCACGCAACCCGAAAGCGCGCCACCACTTCCTCGTTCAGATCAATGCCCAATCCAGGCTCTTGCGGCACCGCCACCATGCCGTCTACTACCGGGAAGGTCTGGCGTGTCAGCGTCTGGCGCAATGCGGACTTTTCGACGCAGTATTCGAGCCAGCCGCTGTTCGGCAGCGCGGCCAGAAAGTGCAATGACGCCGCGATGCTGATGCCGGTCTTATAGGAGTGGTTGACGCATAGGCGGTGGCGCCCTGCGGCCAGCCTGCCGATCTGCACCGCCTGGGTCGGGCCGCCGACCCGCGCGACATCGGGCTGCACGACGGCGATGCCGGTATCGAGCAACGCGGTGAAACCGCGCAGGGTCGTCTCCTGCTCGCCCGCCGCGATGCGGATAGGCGAATGTTCGGCGAGCCTGGTGTACCCTTCCAGATCGTCGGGATGGAGCGGTTCTTCGAGCCAGAAGGGCTGATATTCGGCGAACTGCTGCGCTCGGCGCAGTGCGGTCGCCGCGTCATAGCAGATGCCGGCGTCAATCATCAGCTCGGCGGCGTCGCCGATGCCGCGCCGGGCTTCGCGCACCAGCGCGAGGTCGCTCGCCTCGCTCTGGCCCAGCGGCCCCCAGCCGAACTTCGCCGCCGTGAAGCCCTGCTCCGCCAGCCGCCGGCCAATGTCGTAGGTTTCCTGCGGAGTGTTGCCAAAGAGGATGGAGGCGTAGGCGCGCAGGTGGGTGCGGAAGCCGCCGCCCAGCAGCCGGTACACCGGCAGACCGGCTGCTTTGCCCGCGATGTCCCACAGCGCCATGTCAACGCCGCTGATCGCCTGCTGCGCCGCGCCACCACGCCCGTAGAAGATTGATCCCTGGTACATGCGGTCCCACAGGCGGGCGATGTCGCGCGGGTCTTCGCCGAGGACGCAGAGACGCAAGCCGCGCGCAATGGCGTGCGACAGCGGCGCCTCGATGATCGCCTTCGCTACCGCTGGCGACGAATCTACTTCGCCGATCCCGACGATCCCCTCGTCGGTATGGACCTTGACGACCAGCGTATCCTGCGTCCCGTCAGCGCGTGCATTGATCTCGGGCAATTGGAGCCAGATCGCCTCAACGTCTACGATCTTCACGATGTGCTCCGTTATTGATAGGCAGGTCGAAAGTCGAAAGTCGAAAGTGGAAGGTCTCTGCGGTCAATACTGCGGTTTGTCTGTGAACGCTGGCTGGTAGTAAGCCACCGCCTACTACCGTGCGACCTTCGACCTTCGACCTTCAGACCTGCGACCCGCTATAGTCCGACCGCGTAGGCGTCGCGACGCGGGTCGGCGCCGCCCATGAGCGCGCCGGTGGCCGGGTCGCGCTGGACGATGACCGCGCTGCCGACCGCGTCCCACGGGCCGATGATTTCCAGCGTGTGGCCGCGCGCGGCGAGCGCGTCGCGCACCTCCACCGGGAAGCGTTCCTCCAGCACCAACACATCGTCCGTGCCGTGTGGCACGGTGGATTCGCCACCGACCTGCCGGTGCCGCCAGCGCGGGGCTTCGACCGCTTCCTGCACGGTCATGTTGTGGTCGAGCAGATGCGCGATAAGTTGCAGGTTGGTCTGCACCTGCGTGTCCGCGCCCGGCGTGCCGAGCGCCAGCAATACTTCACCGTCCTTGAAGACCAGCACCGGATTCATTGTGTGGCGTACGCGCTTGCCCGGCTCCAGGCGGTCCGGGTGGTGCTCGTCCAGGTGCCAGTAGGTCATGCGGTTGTTGAGCAGGATGCCGGTGTCGCCCGCGACGAAGCCCGAACCGAAGCTCGACTGAATGCTCTGCAACTGGCAGACCGCGTTGCCCCAGCGGTCCATCACCGCGAAGCAGGTCGTGTCTTCGTGGCGCTCGCGACCGGCGGTGGCGAGTTCCGCCGGTGGTGCGCCGGCCGGATCATAGCGCCAGGCATCGCCAGCACTTACTGTGGTCGCGGCGCGGTTGCGGTCAATGTTGGCGCGGCGCGCGGTGGCGTACTCCTTGGAGAGTAGGCCAGCCAGCGGAATTGACGTCCACTCTGGGTCGGCCACATAGGCTTCGCGGTCGGCGAAGGCCAGCTTCTTCGCCTCGACCATCAGATGGATGCTGTCTGGTGTCAGGGCGCCGAGCGCGCTGATGTCGAATCCCTCGACGAGGTTCAATTCCTGCAAGAGGATGTGCCCGCTGGAGTTCGGTGGCGCTTCGTAGACTGTGTAGCCGTGATAGTTCGTCGTGATCGGCTCCTGCCAGCGCGTGTGGTGCGCGGCGAGGTCGTCGGCGGTCAGCAAGCCGCCAGCCGCCTGAATACTCGCGGCGATGGCCTGGGCCAGCGCGCC
>DASUBC010000792.1:0-7399 GCA_035763465.1 Thermomicrobiales bacterium | reverse complement strand
CAGCGGACCCGACGCCGGCCCAGCCGGCTGCTGACCCCGGCCATCCGCCAGGACCGCACTGGAAACCGTCGTGTCAAAGATATACGCCGGCGCTGTCTCCGTCTTGCTCATGCTTGCGCTCTCCTTGCGAGGGCATGGGTGCGTGAGCCGTGAGTGCGTGAGAGGTTCAGGTCAGCACGGAATTGAACTAGCGGCGCAGCGCCAATCTCAAGCAACTCACGACTCACGCTCTCACGCTCTCATCAGTAGCCGGGCCGTGTGCCGGGCGATGACGCGATCTTCGTCGGTGGGGATGACGCGCACGGTAACCGCGCTCCCGTCCGCCGAGATGATCGGCGCGTGTACCGTATTACGGCCCCGATCGAGTTCAATGCCGAGGAAGCCCAGTCCGGCGCAAATCTCCGCGCGCACCGGCGCGGCGTGCTCCCCGATACCGCCCGTAAAGACAAGCGTATCCAGGCCGCCCAGCACGGCGGCTAGCGCGCCCAGATACTTCTTCGCCTGATAACAGAAAAGCGCGACCGCCAGCGCAGCGCGTGGGTCACGCGCCGCGCGTTCAAGCAGGTCGCGCATATCGCTGCTGGTTTCCGACACCGCCAGCAGGCCCGCCTGCCGGTTGACCAGCTCGCTCACGGCGGCGGCGTCAAGTCCCTCGTGCTGGAGGAGATAGAGCAGCACGCCGGGGTCGAGGTCGCCCGTGCGCGTGCCCATGACCAGGCCGCCGGTTGGCGTGAAGCCCATCGTCGTCTCGACACTCGCGCCGTTCAGCACAGCGACCATGCTGGCCCCATTGCCCAGGTGCGCGATGATGAGGCGGCCGGTGACCGTGTTGGGATCAACGTCGCGTAGCTGGTCGAGAATGCTTTCGTAGGAGAGGCCGTGAAAGCCGTAACGCAGCACCCCGTCCTCCGCGAAGCGGTGCGGCAGGGCGTAGCGCTGCGCGACCGGAGGCATGGTGCGGTGAAACGCGGTGTCGAAACAGGCGAACTGCGGAATGTCGCTATACGCCGCGCTCGTGGCCGCGATTGCCGCGAGCGCCTGCGGCAAATGGTCGGGGTCGATCGGCACGAGCGCGTGCAGCGCCGCGACCAGCGCAGGCGTCACACCCTGCGGATCGCGATACTCCGCGCCGCCATGCACGATGCGGTGCCCGACCGCAGCGAGCTGCTGCGCGAGACCACGCTCGCGCAGCCAGTCGAGCAGCGCGCGCATCGCCGCCGCATGGTCCGGCAACTCACCGGCCCGTTCCTCGCTATCGTCGTCGCTCGCCAGCCGCACATTGAGCCGGCTGCCGGGCTGACCGATCCGCTCGGCGCGGGCGGTCGCATCCAGCGCCAGGCTGGGGTATGTGTAAAGCGTCGCCTTCAGGCTCGATGACCCTGTATTGATCGTCAGCAGGCGCTGTTCGCTCATGCCCTCCTCGCTCCGGCCGCGTGGCGCGAACGCGACCTGTCAGGGCAGCGCCGCACAGTCTGTGCCGCGACGTGGCGAACAGGCGCCCAAATACTACAACGACTTAGACCGGCTGGCTGGCGATGGCGCCAGGCGACTTGCTGGCAGCTCCCGTGAAAGCGCCCGGCCGAAGGTCCGGCTGCCAGGTGAAGACGACTGGGCAGGCCAGCGCCTGGGCAATCGCTTCGGCATCGCGATGACAGGCCGTACACACTGGCCCATCGTGGGTGGGCATACTCATGACGACCATCCCGGCGTTGAGTCGCCGGGCGATCGCCGCGACGGTAGCCGGGCCAGCGCCGAATTGCGCCATCCCCCGCGTAGTGATGCCGGCTGCGCGCAATGCACGTATCTGGGTGTCCACGTAGGTCTGCGCGTCGGCCAGTTCCGCATAGTCGTCATAGCCGGCCATACCGCTGGCGCGCTCGGGCACCTGGACGCGCAAGATCGTTACCTCGCCCCGCGTGATGCGGGCGATCGTGGACGCGGTCACCAGTGCAGTCCGTGCCGCCGGCGTGCCGTCAACCTCCACGAGCACCGCCGAGCCAGGCCGCAATGTGGCTCCTGCCCAGTCCCGGGTCCGCACCAGCAGCACTGGCAGGTCACTCAGGGACAGAACGGCTGCCACCACCGGCTCGCCGGTCAGCGCTTCCGCCGCAGGCGCGACGGCCTCGGCCATGACCAGGAGATCAGCCCCACTCGCATGGGCCTCACGCACGATAGCCGCAGGCACATCCAGGGCCTGTTCGACCCGCGCGCACGCAACCTCAACCGTCACCCCGTTGCCGGCAAGATTGATAGCGGTCATGGTCAAGTCGGCCTGAATCTCTTTCAGCAACGGATCATTCGGCGCGTCGGCTTCCGGCACCACGCGCAGCAACACCAGGCGTGCGCCGTGCGCCTGCGCTTCGGCTCGCGCCAGCGGCAGCGCCGCCAGCGATATCGGTGTGCCATCGAGTGGTACGACAATCGTCGTGATCATGGTCGCCTGCTTCCTTTCACTCCCTCGTGGGTCTAGCCACACGTCGTCGGAGGCCGGACCGCTACGCGAACAGGTCGCGGGACGACCTCACTTGTCGCTCGCTATTGTTGCGCGACCGCGTTGCCAGGCGCGTTGCGCGACGTTGCTGAAAGGTAAATAGCAAGCGCGGGTCCGTGTACCAGTTATTCCTGCGATTGGGTAATAGTGAGGAGCAGGGCGCTGTCGGCGAGCGCGGTGACGTCGTGCCGGAGGTCGGCTGCCAGCGCGAGGAGTTCCCCAGCGCCCAGTTCGAGTGTCTGCTCGGGGGTCTGCACGCGGAGCCGGCCTTCGATGACATGCAGCGAAACCGGGCCGTGGGCCTGGTGCTCTTCCAGGTTCGCGCCGGGGCGCAGGGCGATCAGGACAATCCGCAGCATCCCCTCCTTGACCAGTGTGCGCGCGTGACGACCGCTCTGCTGCCAGGCGCCGGTAGCGCGAATCTGTTCCAACTCCGCCGCCAGGCCGAACTTGAGTGTTGGGGCCGCCAGGTGCAGTTCGGGGTGTGTGGGATGATCGCTCATGAGGCTTTCTCCTTCTTCAACGACGTGTTTTGCGGCGCGGACATGCTGGCCGCGTCCGGTGTGACGACCGCCTGGCCGGCGGTCGGGTCGAGCAGCGCCGCGCGCCGCTGGAGCACCAGAATGTTGACGATCAGGCAGAGTAACGCGAATTCCGAGAGAAGCATGAACCCGATCGCGTAGGAACCGGTCGCGTCTTTCACCGTCCCCATCAAGAGCGGCGGAAAGAACCCGCCCAGGCCGCCGGCCGCGCCGACCAGCCCGGTGACGATACCGGCCTGGCGGGGAAAGACTTCGGCGACCAGCTTGAAGACCGCGCCGTTGCCAAGACCGAGCATGAACGCGATGCCGAGAAACGCCGCCGTAATGACCGCCATGCCCGGCTCGAAGGCCAGCACGATAGCGATGAGAGCGGCCACGAGAAAGGAGACATTCAATAGCGGGCTGCTGCCCCAGCGGTCGGAGAGCAGGCCGCCGAGCGGCCGGGCCAGCGTCGCCAGAATGACGAAGCCGGCCGCGCGTGACGCAGCGTCGGTGCGCGTCAGGTGGTACTCCGTAACCAGCAGCGTTGGCAGGTAGGTGCTGATGGCGACAAAGCCGCCGAAGGTGACAAAGTAGAAGAGCGCCAGTACCCAGGCCACCGGCTGCTCACGGAAGACAGCGAAGCGCTGGGCTAGCGACTGGCTCGGTGCGGGGGCGCCCGGCGCGTCGCGCGCCACCAACCAGAAGATGATCGCCATTGCAAGGAGAATCGGCAGGTAGAGCCAGAAGACCTTCTCCCACCCCCAGCTGCCGGCGAGGCGCGGCGCGGTGAAGTTGGAGACGGCGGTGCCGATATTGCCCATGCCGTAAATGCCGAGCGCGAAGCCCTGGCGCTCCGGCGGGAACCAGCGCGAGACAAACGGCACCCCGATGGCGAACGACGCGCCCGCCAGCCCCAGGAAGAAACTCACGCCTACCAGGGCGCCGAAGGAGCTGGTCAACCCGGCCAGCGCCACCGGCGCCAGCAAGACGAGCATGAGCGCGCTGAACAGCAATCGGCCGCCGTAGCGGTCAGTCAGGAGCCCGAGCGGCAACCGGGCGAGCGACCCCAGCAGCACCGGCACCGCCAGCAGCAAGCCGACCTGCGCGCCATTGAGATGGTAGAGTTCGCGGAAGGTCGGCGCGAGCGGCGAGATGAGACCCCAGACGGCGAAACAGAGCGCGAACGCCAGCGTCGCCAGAATCAGCATCACCATGCCGCGCCGGGAATCAGTGGTAGACATTGCGGCCTCCAGAACCAGTCATCGGTCGTCCATCGTCAGCGGATGTGGGTCAGCGCGCTGGCTGACGACTGATGCATAAGTCTGCAAACCGGAGGTTGCCGGGCTGGTAAGCTATGGTAAACAGCCGGTAAATGACGCGGCTCTACTGACGCTGCTGCGAGACCGGCGCGGGCGCGGCCAGGTTGTTCTCCGGCCGCGTGCCCCGGCGCACCTGCGGCCGCCGGCCAATCAGCCACAGCATCGCCAGCCCACCGAGGAAAATCAGCCCAGATAGCAGCGCTAGCTGCCAGACCTCGCCGCCCTTCCCTGCCAGATAAAGGTCGAGCGCCACCGTCAGCAGCCAGAGCTGAATGCCCATCAACAGAATACCGATCACCAGTCCCGCCATCACGATGGCCATCTGGCCGGGGGGCGGCTGGAGGGTCGGGTCGCTGTGGGACGATGGTTCGTGTTGCCAGCGCACGCTCATGGTTCTTGCCCCACCGCATAGAGTGTGCCATTCTGCTGCACCAGCTGAATCTGGGGCAGGCGGCGCTGCGGCGGCCCGGCTACCGGATCGCCCGTCTCAGGATTGAAGACCCCATCGTGGCAGGGGCAGTAGAGCCGGTTCTGGTCGGCCTGGAAGTAGACCGCGCACGACAGGTGCGTACAGCGCTGGCTGTAGGCGACGAAGCGGTCACCGGGCAGGCGCAGCAACATCGCCTGGTCTTCTTCACCGGGATAATTGAAGTAGACGACTTGATTTTCCCCGAGCTGGTCCGCGCGGACAATTTCATGTGGCGCGGTCCGCACCCGGAGCTGGTTTACGCGGCCCAGCAGCGCCAGCAACCCCGTGCCGAAGAACAGCGCGCCGGAGGTATAGGCCGCAAAGCGCAGTAGTTGCCGCCGGTAGACCAGTTCGTCGGCATCCCAGTGGTACGGGAACTCCGCGCGCCAGCGAGTCGCGGTGCCGAATGACGCCCGGAAGGGCGCATCGCTGCTGAATTGCTGCTGGCGCTCGTCGCGCTCCGTCATAGCACCCACGCCTCCTCGCGCACCGTGCCGGGCGCGCCTTCACCCGGCCGGGCCGCCGTCAGCAGGCCGATAATGTCGAGCGCCGGCTCTTCCTCCGGCAGCACATGGTAGACGCGCGTCCGCACCTCCTGGCCGCCGAAAACCGTGTGACGCACCGGCCGGCCGCGCCGTTCGGCCATGAATTCCTCATAATCGCCATACCAGATGGCGCCGGTCGGGCAGGCTTGCGCGCACCACGGCTTGAGGTCGCGTGAAGTGCGGTCGTAGCAGAGGTTGCACTTCTTCATCAACCGCGCCTCAAGATCGATCTTCGGCACGCCGAACGGGCAGGCATAGACACAATTGCGGCAGGCGATGCAGCGCGAAGGGTCGGCCTGCTGCACCACTCCCTCGGGCGTAATGAGAATCGCCATCACCGGGCAGACCTGGGCACAGGGTGCGACCGGGTCCTGACAGTGCATACAGAGGGTCGGCTGGGTCGCCACGCTCCACTGGCGGTCAATATAATCCACCATGATCATGCTCTCGCCCTTGTGCGAGTCGCACTCCCGGCAGGCGGCTTCGCAGGCGCGGCAGCCGATGCAGCGAGATGGGTCCACGAACATGGTTTTGACGACCATGCACACCTCCTGGCGGTTAGTGTTTCACTGGCGCGGCGCGATGCTCACCAACGTCGTACGGGAACATCGCCGGGGCATTCACCGGCGAATAGTTGATACGCGCGGTTCCTGCTTCCGCGGGCGGCGCGACATCCAGGCGTTCGATCATCGCCGCGCAGGCCTTGAACTCCGGAATCTTGACACCAGGGTCCACCGCCGAGTTCGTCAGCTGGTTGGCGGCATCGCGATGGCCGTAGTGGTAGGGGATAAAGAGCGTATCGGGCCGGATGGTCGGCACGACCAGCGCCTTCAGTTCCATGCTGTTGCGCGGCGTCCGCACGCGCACCCGGTCGTCATTGGCGATGCCGAGCTGCTCCGCCGCTTGCGGATGAATCTCCACCCAGGGTTCGGGCGCCTGGCTGTTGAGGAAGCCGAGCCGCCGCGTCTGGGTGCCGCTGAGGTACTGGTAGACGACCCGGCCGGTCGTCAATCGGAAGGGATAGTCGTCGTTCGGCTCTTCGGCTGGCGGTGTGTACTCGATCGGGAACATCTTGGCCCGCCCGTCCGGATGGTTGAAGCGCTGGGTGAAGAGACGCGGCGTGCCGGGATGCTCCTCGCTGGGACAGGGCCAGAAGACGCCGTCCTGCGCGTCAATCTTCTCCCAGGTGATGCCGTAATAGTCTGCCACACCGCCTTTTGAGGCAACGCGCAGTTCGTCCCAGATTTCCCGCGTCGAAGCGTAGTTGAAGAACTGCCCGCGCCCGAGCCGCCGGGCCAGGTCGGTGATAATCGCCACGTCGGCCCGCGCCTCGCCCGGTGGGTCCACCGCCTTGTTGATTTTGATGACCCGACCCTCCAGGTTGGTCGTCGTCCCTTCGCCCTCGCACCAGACCGAGCCGGGCAGCACCACATCAGCCAGCTCGGCCGTCTCCGACATAAAGAAATCAACCACGACGAGCGGATCTATGTTCGCCAGCGCCCGCTGGACGACCGCGTTGTCTGGCAGCGAGACCATCAGGTTCGAGCAGATGACGAGGCAACTCTTGATCTCGCCGTCCGCCATCAAATGCACCATCTCGGTCGCCGCCGCGCCCTCCTGGGGCAGCTCGTTCTCCGGTATCCCCCAGACATCGGCGATGTACTGCCGCTCCTCTGGCACGTCAATATGGCGGTAGCCGGGGAGCTGGTTCGCCTTCTGCCCGACTTCGCGCCCGCCCTGGCCGTTGCCCTGGCCGGTGAGCGTGCTCACGCCACTCCCTGGTTTGCCGACCATCCCGCGCGCCAGCGCCAGGTTGATGCAGGCCAGGCAGTTGTTGACGCCGTGCGTGCTATGCTCGATGCCGCGCGCGTGCAGAATGAGTGGCCGCGCGGCCTCACCGTAGAGGCGCGCGGCGGCGGCGACCCGCGTGGCGGGCACCCCGGCGATCTGTTCGGCGCGTTCAAAGGTGTACGATTCGACCGTCTGGCGCACCTCGTCCCAGCCGTTGGTCCGCTCCGCCAGGTACGCCTCGTCAATCTGGCCTTCATGAA
>DASUBC010000791.1:0-10958 GCA_035763465.1 Thermomicrobiales bacterium | reverse complement strand
TCGTCTGGCTCTGGTCCGGCGGCCTGGTAGTGCTTATCGGCACGGTCTTCACCCTCTGGCCGCGCCCGGCCGCGCGCCGCGTGCGCGTGACCGAACCAGCGCGCGGCAGGGCGGTGGCCTATGGTGACTAGAGTGAAGGGGGTACGACCCCCCCACCCCCCCAATTCTGGGGGGAGCAGGTTCGGACGATCCGAGAGGTTACTGGCAAGCCCCGGCGCTGGGATACGCTACTCCCCCCAGAATTGGGGGGCGGGGGGGGGCCGTACGGCAATCCTCACGATTATGCTCATCTTCGCCTTCGCCACCGCTGTACTGCCCGCGACGGTGCGTGCCGATGCGCTCGATGATCAGGTGCGCGCGATCGCCAAACAGTTGCGCTGCCCGGTCTGCACAGGCGAGACAGTCGCCGACTCGAACGCCGAAGTTTCGGTGCAGATGCGCGGGATCATTCGGGAGAAGCTGCAACAGGGCGAGACGCCGGACCAGATTAAGGCGTACTTTGTCGCGCGGTACGGGGAAAGCATTCTGGCCGAACCGCCGGCGCGCGGCTTCACGCTAGGCGTGTGGCTGATGCCGATTCTGGCGCTGATCGTTGGCCTGGGTATTGTCGGCGCGGTGCTGCGGAGCTGGTTGCGCCGGGGAGCGGGTGAGCCGCTGTCCGCGCCGGCGGTCGCCGCGCCGCGCGCCGCTGACGACGAGCGCCTGGAGCGCGAATTAGAGCAGTTTCGACAGGGAGGCGCGCATGGCTGAGTGGGTGACGCCGTGAACGTGCCGGTGCTGATTGGTCTTGTCGTGGCGGTGCTCGCGGTCGTCTTTGTGGTCGCGCCGCTGATCTGGCCCGCCGCGTTTGGTGTGCGCGCTGAAACGGAATCAGTGCCGGCCGCGCCGGCCGGGGCAGGGGAGGCGCTCGCGCGGCTGCGCGACGATCTCTTCACGCGGATTGTCGAACTCGACTTCGAGCAGGCGACCGGTAAGCTGGACGAGGAAGAGTATCAGCAAGAGCGCGCCGGCTTGAAACGCCGCGCGCTCGCCGTGCTGCGAACCCTGGATGAACAGACCGCGCCCGCCGCCGCAGCGGATCATGCGCTTGAGCGGGCTGTAGACGCGGCTCGCGCCCGGCGTGCCGCTCCAGCGACGCAGCCGGTCAACGCGAAGGACGATATCTGGTTTGGCGACGAAGTGGAACGCGAGGTACTGGCGTTGCGCCGCGCCCGGCAGGCGCCTGCCGCGCGGGTGGGCCATGACAGCGCCTAGATTGCTGCTGTCGGCGTTCTGCCTGGCGTTGCTGCTGGCGCTGGCGCCGGTGGCCGTGCGCGCGGCTGGTACCGGCGTGATAACCGGGCAGGTAGTGGGGAAGAATGGCGCGACCAGCATCGCGGGCACGCCGGTGACGCTGGAAATCTCCACCGCCGACGGCGGCGCGCCCGACGAGCACACGACGAAGGCGGGCGACGACGGCTCCTTCCGCTTCGACAACATCCCTATGCCCGAGGGCGCGGTCTACCTGCTGAAAGTCGTCTACGACGGCGGCAGCTACTTCCAGGAAGTGCAGTTCGACAGCGGCGCGACGACCGCCTCCGTGCCTGCCATCACCGTTTACCCCGCGACGCGCGACGCCGGTGTGATTACCTTTCAGCGGTTCAACACCATCATCTCGACGGTAGACCAGAACGGCGCGCAGATCATCGAGACCGGCTCGTACCACAATGGCGCGCAGCAGGCGTATATCGGGCCGGGTGCGTCGAACGGCCAGGACGCGACGACGCTGCGGTTCGGGCTGCCGCAAGACGCGGCGGCGTTGCAACCGGCGCAGGGCTTGAACCGCGACACGCTGGTGCAGATTGACGAGCCACCGCTCTTCGGCTTTGCAATGCTCGACGCCATCCCACCCGGCGACCAGCAGTTCGCCTACATCTACCGCCTGGCCGCGCCGGGGAACACCATCGCCTTCGACCGCGTTTTCCCATATCAGACTGACATCTACACCCTCTACCTGCCCGCAGGCGCGCAGTTGCAAGCGGGCGGCACTGGCCCCGCCTTCGCCGACGGCGGCGAGACGACGCTGCCGAACGGCGGACGGTACCACATTTACACGCTCAGCAACCTCGCGCCAAATACGCAAGTGTCAGCGCGCTTCATCAACGTATCAGGCGGCGACAGCAGCAATCTCATCGGAGGGATTAGTCCACTCTGGCTGCTTCCCATCATCGTTGCGCTCGTGGTTGGTATTGGCCTGGTCGCCGTCTATGGTCGTCGGCGTCTGGCGGCGCCGGCAGTCCCAGCAGGGAAGCCCACGCGCCGTCCGCGCGGCGCGACGACCGTGCGAACGGTGCCGGCGGGCGCGGCCGTGCCGCGCGCGACAGCGCCCGCGCCAGTTGCGGAGGCGGAAGACCTGGCCGCACGCCGGGAGCGGCTGATTAACGACCTGGCCGACCTGGACGACCGCTATGAGTCCGGCGCGCTGCCCGAGGCGGAGTACCGGCGCGAGCGCGCGGCGCGCAAGGACGAACTCCTCGCCACGCTTCGCGCGCTGGAGGCGCGCGACGGCGCGGCGCCCGCGCAATCGCGGACGTGAGCTCCGGGCTGCCGGCCGGTGACGCGATTGAGGCGCGGGGCATCCGGGTTGCGTTCGGCGCGACGGTCGCCCTGCGGGGCGTTGACCTGCGTGTGCCGTGGGGCGCGCGGCTGGCGCTGCTGGGGCCGAATGGGGCGGGGAAATCCACCCTGTTGCGCGTCATCGCGACTCTCAGCCGACCGACGGATGGCGCCGTGCGGGTGGCGGGTTACGATGCCCTCGCCGACACCATCGCCGTGCGGCGGCTGATCGGCGTCGTCGCGCACCAGACCTATCTCTACGACGAACTGACCGCGCTCGAAAACCTCCATTTCTATGGCGCGCTCTATGACGTGCCTGATCTGGCGGAACGCGCCACCGCGCTGCTCGACGCCGTTGGCCTCGCGGGCAAGCGCGACGCGCGCGCGGGCAGCCTCTCGCGCGGGCAGCAGCAGCGGCTCACGGTCGCCCGCGCGCTCCTGCACGATCCGCCGATTCTAATTCTCGACGAACCGGACACCGGCCTCGACCTCGCGGCGTTCGCCCTGCTGGAACGCCTGCTCCTTGCCGGCGAACGCACGATCGTGCTGACCACGCACAACCTCCGCCAGGCCGCGCGCCTCTGCGACCGCGCGGCGATCCTCAACACCGGCCGGTTCGTCTACGCCGCGCCGCTCGCTCCCGACGCCGCCGACGCGCTGGAGACAACCTATCGCCAGTACACCGAGCGTGCCAGTGTGGAAGCTGTGCCTATCGCTCAACAGCCCCGTGCAAGGGCGCTGCGGTGACATTAAGCGGAGGAAGATGGGCGGCAGCTTGCTGGATGGACCGCCGATTGCAATCGGCGTCTGGGCAGGCTCTGTCTGGACGAAATCCGCGTTGCGGACTGGGATAGATTCAGGTTGGGATAGCCACATACACTGGTAAACTTCAGTCCGCGTAGCGGACTTCGTCACACGGAGTGTGCCCAGGCCCGGATTTCAATCCGGGGCTACATCCCGCTAGACCACCAGCGCAATAACGCGCTGCGAGCACTGGTTCTAGTAATCGCGCGACACCAGAGGATACGATGCTCGCCTACACCATCTGCTTCTGCCGGCACGGCGACCACTTGCTGATGCTCTACCGTCACCGGCCGCCAAACGCGGGACTGTGGAACGGCGTTGGTGGGAAGCTGCGACCAGGGGAGTCGCCACTGGCCTGTATCGAGCGCGAGGTCTTGGAGGAAACCAGCCTTGCTGTGCGGCGAGCCGCGACGCTGCGCTTCGCTGGCCTGGTGACGTGGCCGGCGGGTGCGGACCTGACCGCGCCGACGACGGGGATGTACGCCTTCATCGCTGATCTCCCAGCCGGCTGGCCCCGCCCCGCTGCCGCACGACATATCCCCGAAGGTGTCTTGCGCTGGCAGCCGGTCGCGTGGGTGTGTGACACGACAAATCCGCTGGTGGTTTCGAATCTGCCGCACTTTCTGCCGCCGATGCTGGCCGGAGCGCCGCCGCAAGAGTATCGTTGCGCGTACGCCGGCACGCGGCTGATGTGTGTCACGCGGCATCCATGCGCGGATGTGCTGGGCTAGGGCGATGTGCAACTGCTAGGCTAGCGACTATGGGCGGCTACTGGCGCAAAGTATGGGCGATCGCCCGCAAAGACTTGCTGATCGAGCTACGCAGCCGCGATGTGCTGTCGTCGGCGATTGTCTTTACGCTGCTGGTGCTGCTGATCTTCAACTTCGCGCTCGACCTGACGGGCGACACGGTGCGCGCGGTCGCGCCTGGCATTCTCTGGGTGACCTTCATCTTCGCGGGGATGCTGACGCTGGGGCGGACCTTCGCGCGTGAGCGGGAGCGCGGCGCGCTGCAAGGGCTGCTGCTGGCGCCGCTCGACCGGGGCGCGCTCTTCCTCGCCAAACTCGTCGTGAATCTGGTGCTCCTGGCGCTGGTCGAAGTCATCGCCGCCCCGGCGTTCGGGGCGCTCTACAACCTGCCACTGCGCCCCGGTCCGCTCTTGCTGGTAATCGTACTCGGCACACTTGGCTTCGCGGCGGTCGGCACGCTCTTCGCGGCGGTGGCGGCGAACACGCGAGCGCGCGAGGCGCTGCTGCCCCTCCTGCTCTTTCCCGTGCTGGTGCCGGTGATTATCGGCGCGGTGAAGGCGACCGCCGCGACTACTCCTGGCGCGGCCAGCGACGGCCCGCCCTGGCTCGGCCTGCTGATCGCGTTCGACGCGATCTTCCTCACGCTGGCCTACATCACCTTCGAATTTGTGATCGAGGAATAATCCCTGTGCAAAGAATACCCCCTCCCCCGAGGTACGGGAGAGGGGGCTGGGGGTGAGGGCTATCTACTGCGCCGCCTTGATCGTGTAAATCCAGAGTGGCGACGTGCGGTGCCAGTAGGCGCTGTTGATGTAGGGATTCTGCTCCGACGGCCAGTTTGTCCAGTAGGTCGTATTTGTCGGGATACGGTGGAACCATTGGACGATGCCGATGTCCGGCAGGTTATCCACCCAGATTTCCATCGCCTGGCGGAAGAGATCGAATTGCTTCGGATCGTTCTCGCCGAGCGTGCCGAGCTGGTCAACGATCTTGTCGTAGTCGGCGTTGTTCCAGCGGTATGGATAGGTAGCCGCCTGGCCGGTCGGCGCCGAGTACTTGGTCTCGTAGAGGCGGAGGGTGAAGTACGGTGTCCGCACACTGCCGCCGTGGCCAAGCAAGAACGCGTCAATGTTGCCCGCGTTGGTATTGGTGCCAAAGTCGGGGCCTTGAATCAACTTGAAGGAGGCGTCAAAGCCGCCCTTGCGGAGTTGCTGCACGAGGATCGGCGCGATGTCCTGGAAGAGGTTGCCGGGGCAACTGATGACCATCGAGATGGTCTTGCCGTCCTTCGTCCACAGCCCATCGCCGTTCTTCGTGTAGCCCTTCGCCTGCATGGTGGCGGCGGACTTGGCCGGATCCATGACGGCGATCTTGTCCGCCAGATCCTTGACTTTGTCGAGGAACTTCTGGAGCGCCGGGAAGTTCGGGAAGGGCAGCAGAGTCGGCTCGCCAGCGCCCTGGTAGCCGACCTCCACGATCTGCTTGCGGTCAATCACATAGTTGATCGCCCAGCGGATGTCCTTGTCGTTGAACGGCTCCTTCATATCGTTGAAGCCGAGACCGACGGGCCACCAGTCGCGATAGCCGAACGGCGGCTGGTCCCCTGTCCAGGTCGTCACCTTCTTGTTCTGCGCCATGACGGCCTTGATATTGGTCGGCCGCAGGTCAATCGTCAGGTCGGCTTCGTTGGCGATCTCCAGCTGCACCATCTTGGTTTCGTCGGCGCCGGGGATGACGACGATGCGCTCCATGGCCGGCATATCGTGGAAGTTCGTCTTCTTGGCCCACCAGGTATCTGTCCGGTCGAAAACACGCTGCTGTGCCGAGGTCGCGACCATCTTCCACGGGCTGGTGCCGACCGGCCAGCCTTTTTGTAGGTCGAGGTTGGTAAACGAGGTTGGGTCCTGATCCTTCCAGATGTGCTCCGGCACGATCTGGATGCCGATATCCTGGTGGAACGTGAAGAACTGGAAGACGAAGTCGGGGTTGGGGTTGTTCAACGTAATCTTGACGGTCTGATCGTCCGGCGCCTGAATGTCCTTGACCCAGGTCTTCATGTCAATGGACCAGGTCATCTTCGGCGCGTTGTTCTTCAGCATGTTGATCGTGAAAACGACGTCTTTCGCCGTGAAGGGCTGACCGTCGCTCCACTCGACGCCTTTGCGGAAGGTGAGGGTCGCCTCTGTGAAGTCGCTGTTGTACTCGTACTTCTCGCCCAGCCAGGAGATGATGCCGTCTTTGCAGCTCATGCCGTCTGGCCCACACACTTTGTCGGTGTAGTACGAGTTGTAATAGAACGGCGCTTCGTAGACGTAGGGGAAACCGGTCGAGGTCGAGATACCGGGCAGGAAGGGGTTGAAGGTGTTGAAGTCGGTCAACTGCGTGCCGGTGATCCCGAGAATGAGTGTGCGATTGCGCGCGACGTTCTTGATTGGCCCACCCTGCGGCGCCGCGGCGGCCGAGGTCGTGCTGGCAGCCGCCGAGGTGGTGCTGCCGCTCGCGGCGCTCGATGATGCGGCCGACGATGAGGAACTGGTGGTCTGCTTGGACGTGCCCTGAGCCGGCGTGGCGGTCGCCGCCGTGCCGCCGCAGGCCGCCAGTAGCACCACCGCCCCGGCGCCGGTCACCCCGGTTAGAAATGCGCGGCGTGAAATACGTGGCGTGACTTTCTCGGATGGTTCCACGAAGTGTCCCCCTTTCCCAATTCTGGTCAAGCACGTTGACAGAACCGCAGCGTTGACTCGTCACAATAGTGACCAGCCGCCTGGTCTCAGTGCATGCGCTCACCTCCTGCTGCCAGCGCCTGCTCACGGAACACCTGCGTAATATCGCCCTCCAGCGCCGTCGCTCCTTCCTCGCGCAGATAGCAGGAGGCCGCGCGATAGGGTTCCATCCGGTAGAGTGGTGGCGGGGCTTCCCGGCAGCGCGGCATGACGTAGGGGCAACGGTCAGCGAACAGGCAGCCGTGGTTGGCGTGCCCGTTCGCTGCACCCCCGGCGGCGGCGACCACATTCTCACCCCACCGCCGGTCCGGATTGGGTTGCGGGATCGAGGATACGAGCAGTTGCGTATACGGATGTTGTGGGTCTTTGATCACCCGTGTGACATCGCCGGTCTCCGCGACCGAACCGCGGTAGAGGACGATAATATTGTCGCTGACCTGATAGGCAGTCGTCAGGTCGTGGGTAATGTAGAGAAACGAGATACCGAAGTCCTGATTGAGTTTCTTCAGCGTCTCCAGGATCGTCGCCCGCAATGACGCGTCAACCATGGAGACAGGTTCATCAGCGATGATCAGGCGCGGGCGCAGGAGCAGCGCGCGGGCGACCGTAATGCGCTGGCGCTGCCCGCCACTGAGCTGGTGGGGATAGCGCCCCAGCGTCTCCTCCGGCCGCAGGCCCACCGCGCGCAACGAGTTTGCAATGAGTTCACGCCCTTCCGCCCGCGACTTCGCCAGACGGAACTTGGCGACCGGCACGGTCAGGAGGTGGTCAACCTTGTAGAAGGGGTTGTAGACCTCGAACGGGTCCTGAAAAATGGCCTGCACTTCATGCCGAAACGTGTGTTGCGCTTTCCCGTGCGCCGTGTGCATGTTGGCGCCCCGGTAAAAGACTTCACCACTTGTTGGCTTCTGGAACCCGAGCAAGATCCGTGCGAGGGTTGTCTTGCCGCTCCCGCTCTCGCCGACGACCGCGGTAAAAGACGGCGTTTCACCACTGATGGTGAATGTCAGGTGATTGAGCGCGACCGTGTGCGCCTTTTCGGGGTTGCCGAAAATCTGCGTCACATCGCGTACTTCGAGGAGTGTTGACATGCTGCTCCTTCCCCCAGTTCCGCCGTGCCAGCCGGCCGGCTGGGGTGCGCCGGCTGCGGGCCGTGTACGAGCTCAATAGAGATGGCAGGCAACCCAGTGTTCCGGGCGTACCTCCTGGAGTTCCGGGACGATGGTCTTACACTGCGGCATTACCTTCGGACAGCGTGGGTGGAACAGGCAGCCTTGTGGCGGGTTGAGGAGCGAGGGCGCGAGACCAGGCACGCCACGGAAGACCCCTTGCTCTTCCAGGGTTGGCAGGCTAGCGATCAGGAGCTGCGTGTACGGGTGCAATGGCTCATGGAAGACGTCCCGCACGTTGCCGACCTCGACCAGCTTGCCGGCGTACATGACGCCAAGCCGGTCCACGAACTGGGCTAGCAAGCCCATGTCATGGCCGACCAGGATCACCGCCGCGCCAATTCGTTGCTGCACCGCGCCGAGCGTCTGCATGATCTGGCGCTGCACGACGACATCAAGCGCGCTTGTCGGTTCGTCGGCGATGATGACTTTCGGTTGCAGCGCAATCGAGACCGCGATACAGACGCGCTGCTTCATGCCCCCGCTCAGTTCGTGCGGATAGAGCCGGGCGACGTCTTCCTGCAAACCGACCATACGCAGTAGTTCGGCGGTGCGTTCGCGAATTTGCGCGTCGCTCACGCTCTTTTCGTGCGCCTTGATGCTATCGGAGAAGACTTCCTGGATACGGCGCACCGGGTTGAGCGAGTTCATCGCGCCCTGCGGAATCATGGCGATGTCGGCCAGTCGCACCTGCCGGTACTGCTCCTCGTTCAATTTCGTGAGGTCGCGGCTCTGCCCGTTCTTCTCGGCCAGCAGGATCGTGCCGCCTTCGATCTGTCCTGGCGGCGTAATCATCCGCATAATCGCCAGCGCCGTCGTAGACTTGCCGCTGCCGGATTCACCAACCAGACCGAAGCGCTCGCCCTGGCGCAAGGTGAAACTGACGCCGTCCACGGCCTTCGCCGTGCCGAGGCGCGAGCGATAATACACATGCAGGTCGCTGACGCGCAGGACCTCGCTGCCTTGCGTGGTAGTAGGTTGCCTGGTTTCGGTAGTGCTCATCAGGATTACGACCTCCGGACGCGGGGGTTGGCGACTTCATCCAGGCCGGCGCTGAGTAAGAACAGGCCGATAAAGAGCAGCACAATGAAGACAATCGGCATCAGCCACCACCACCAGAGGCCGCGAATCAGCGCGTTGAACGAGATGGCCCAGTAAATGGTCATGCCCAGCGTCGGTTCATTCTGCGGCCCCAGGCCCAGCGCCTCCAGCCCGATCGAGGCGAGGACCGCCGCCGACACCGAACCAACGAAACTCGCGGCCAGGTAGGGCAGCAAGTTTGGCATGAGTTCGAGAAAGATAATTTCGACCGGATTGCGCCCCGACATCTTGGCGATTTGCACGTAGGCGCGCTCGCGCAAGGAGAGCACCTGCGAGCGAATCGTGCGTGTCGGCCACATCCAGGCCAGCGAGGCGACGACCAGGGCCATGATCTCAATACTGATCACGCCCTGGATGGTGGAGGCGATCGTAATCAGGACGACCAGGCCGGGTACGGTCAGCAGCACATCGGCGATCGTGCGGATGATTGTGTCGGTTGTGCCGCCAAGATACCCCGCGACGAAGCCGAGGACTGTACCGACCACGATCGCCACGACGCCGGCGATGAAGCCGACTTTCATCGTGAGCGGCAGGCCGACGACGGCCACCGCAAGCAGATTGCGCCCCTGATCATCCGTGCCGAACGGATAGAGGCGCGAGGGCGCCTGGTCGGGCAGCACCGCGACCGGTTGCGCTTCCTTGGTGTCAACAAAGAACGCGCCGACCACCCCGAACAGAAGCAGGAAGATGATGATCGCCAGACCGGTCATCAGAACCGGGTTCCGGCGGCTGTAGTCGAAGAAGTTACTGATGCGCCCAGGCGCCTGACGCGGTTGGGTGAGGGGTTCGTGTTCGGCAACGATACTCGTCATGTTCGGCCGTCCTTATCGCTACGTGGTCGGTCACTGCACTTTGATGCGCGGGTCGAGCAGCGGGTACAGCAAATCCACGATCATGGTGGCGATACCGATCGCCACAATCACCATGAAGACGATCCCATAAATGACAAAGTAGTCGGCGCCCTTGATCGCGCTGAAGAGGAGCGAGCCTACGCCGGGATAGGTAAAGATGACCTCGACCAGCAGCGCGCCGGAGACGACATGCCCCAGTGAGAGGGCCAGCGCGGTGAACTGCGGCAGCATCGCGTTGCGAAGCGCGTAGCGGTAAAAGACGGTCGCGCTCTTGAGGCCGCGCGCCTGCGCGAACATGATGTAATCTTCGCCCTCGGTCGTTACCATCATCGCGCGCATCCCGAGCGCCCAGAATCCCACCGCCGACAGGATGATGGACGCGGCGGGGAGAATGGAGTGCTTCAGCACGTCGAGAATGAACGTGAGATTCCACGTAATATTGGTGCCGGAACTATAGCCGCCAGAGAGCGGCAGTTTCTTGAGATAGAAGGCGAAGATATAGAGCAGGATCAGGCCCAGGAGATAATACGGGATCGCGGAGAGGGTCAGCAGCGGCCCCACTAACCCACCCAGCCAGCGCGGCGCTTTGGGCCAGGCCAGCAATGCGCCGAGAATGGTGCCGAGCGCGAACGACATAATCGTGGCAACGACTAGGAGTCCGATCGTCCACGGCAGCGCCTGCATCACCAGATCAATCACGCGCGCGGGGAAGAGCGTCAGCGAATAGCCGAAATCGAACCGCGAGGCGTCCCAGAGATAGTTGAGGTATTGCTTCCAGATCGGTTGGTCGAGGCCGAATTTCTGCTGGTACGCCTTGACCATCTCCTGGATGCCGGTCTGCGTATAGCCGCCGGTCACCGACATCGCGACGAGACGAGCCTCCACCGGGTCGCCGGGCGCGAGGCGGGGAATGAAGAAGTTGAGCGTCGCCGCGCCCCAGACCACCAGGATAAACAGTCCAAACCG
>DASUBC010000790.1:0-4784 GCA_035763465.1 Thermomicrobiales bacterium | reverse complement strand
GACCGACAACGTGGCGCGCATCCCGGAGTATGGGCCGAACAGCGCCCTGATCATCCCCGAAGTGAACCGCCCGGTCGCCGCGAAGACCGGCACGACGAACGACAACCGCGACATCTGGACGATGGGCTACACCACCGACCTGGCGGTCGGCGTCTGGATCGGCAACAGCAACAACGCCAAGACGAAAGGCGCCCTCGGCGGCACCGACGCCGCGCCCATCTGGCACGACTTCATGGTCACCGTGCATCAGCAGCCCAACCTGGCCGCGAACCTGGTGGACCCGGCCGGCAAGCCATACCCGACCCAGTTCACGCAGCCGGCCGGCGTCGCGCTCGCCGCCGTCTGCCCCGGTACCGGCAAGAAAGCGCCGTCCGGTCCCGCCTCGGTGGTGCCGAATACCAACGGCCGGCGGACGCCGACCCCCGCGCCGACCGCGCCCACTGTGCCCGGTTCGTATTCGGTGGCGGTGCCGACCCAGCGCGGGCGCGAGGACTGGTTCCCGGTGAACCAGCCGGGTGTCGCCTGCGGCGTGCTAACACCGGCGGAAAACGACGAGCTGGCGCTGGCATTGCGCGACATCCAGCGCAACGCCGGCAAGTACACCCCCGGCTCCATCGAAACCGTCCTCGCCTACCGTAACGCCGCCACCAACTTCAAGCCCCCACCGTACAACCAGAACGCCGCGCCAACCGCGCCGCCACGCCGGTAATGCACATGGCAGCGGCTGCGCTACGCCGCAATGAGCAGAGACAAACCACGGTGTCGCCGTCCAGCCGTCCTGGGACTTTCGGCCTGCTCACTGTGGACCATCGTACGATTGTCTGACTGGTGCTAGCGCCCTAGACTGAGCATACACCGAGGCTCCATCTGGGGTCTCCCGGCTCGCTCGCGCAATATGTCACTCATCGCAGTTCTTGTCTTCCCCGCCGAACCAGGGCGGCAAGCAGGCGATAGTATCGCGCGTGACGATAACGGGTGCTGCCATAGCGTTTGCGTCGGAACCGGGCGATGCAACCGGATTACGGCAGCACCCGAGAGAGGCCATGTCGAGTTTGCTACGACACGGGCTGCCGCGCCGCTCGACCAATAACCTGAACATAGACACCAGCACCGCTGTAGATCAGGTCCGCAGTCCACACATTATCGGCCACCTGGCCATTACCTGGCTAGCACTGGCCGGAGTTCTGGCGTTGGTGGGCGCGATAGTCGCCATCGCGCCGCCCAAATCCCTCACTCCGGACGTTGGGCAGGTAGACCTCTGGTTCAATTCCGGCGTCCTCGGGCTGCTTGTTGCCATCAGCGTCGCGATCGGACTCATTCGTCCTGCCTGGTGGCGCCAGACGATGGCGGCACTGGTGGTGCTGCCAGTACCGGTATTGTTATCCACCAGCCACAACTTGCTGGCCGGTGGCGCGTTGCTGGCCTTGCTCGCTCCGATGGTCTGGCTCGGGCACGAACTCGCAGTGGCGCTGCTCCACGAAGCGGACGCCAGCAATGCCTGGCCGATCGGCGGTGTGTTCGGTTTCGGGATCATCGCTTGTCTCGGCTTCACACTGGGTGAGTTGGGCCTGCTTCGTCCACAAGTCATCTGGCCCATCCTGCTCATTATCATGGTCGTGCTTGCGCTGACAGCGCGACACCGCTTGCTGGTGGACCTCAGCGCGCTCTGTGCCTGGCTGCGGCGCCCAATCGCCCGCGATCCACTCCCGTTGTTGCTCGCGGGCGCGGGAATTGCTGTCTACTGGATCAACCTGATCGGCGCACTAGCGCCGGAGATCACGTCTGATCCTGTCCGCCAGCGACTAGCGACTGCGGCACGCTTCGCGGCAGCCGGCCAGTTGACCGCCAACAACCCAGCACTGGCCGTCGCCAAGGCTCCTGCGGCGGGCGAAATCGCGTATGCGACCGCGCTAGCGATCGGGCCACTCCAGAGCGCGAAACTCTTCCATTTCATCATAGGGATAGGCTGCGCGGCGGCCGTCTTTGCCCTCGGCCGGCGATTTGGTGGAGCACAGGCAGGGGCGCTCGCGGGTTTCGCGTTCTATACCATGCCTCTGGTCAGCTCCTTGTCACAAAGCGCTTACCTCGACCTCATTCCCACTCTGTGCGGCGTAACCGCGGCGCTCATCATCCTGTCGCGCGAGCGACCTGACTGGCGGGGCGCCCTTGCCGCTGGCATCTGCCTCGGTATTGGCGTCGCGGTCAAGATTCAGTTCGGCTATGTTGCTGTAGGCATCGCGGTGATTCTCAGCATAGCATCAATGCGCCGTGGTGGTGTGCTCACGACCGCGCGTCTGGTCGCAATACTCAGCCTTACCGCCGTCATTGTTGCCGGGCCGTTCCTGGCCCGGAGTTATCTCCTTACCGACAATATTCCGGGGCTGGCGATCGGCACGCAATCGTTAGCACGGACGACCGGGCAAGCGCCAGCCAGCCTGGGCATTCTGAATGTGTTCGGGTATGGGCGCTCGCTTGGTGACCTCGTTCGTGCTCCGTTCGATCTCATGGTACGAAGCGACGCCTTCACCGGAGATACGACCCGGCGCTATTGGGGACCATTCGGCGGCCATCTTGGATTCTTGCTGCTCGGATTAGCGCCACTGCTGCTGCTGACACGCCTACGGTCACGGCGGCTGGTGCTGGCGCTCCTGGCCGGCGCCGTCACAGCGTTCCTGTTGTGGTTCTACACGGCACAATACCTGCGCTATGGCCTGCCGATTTTTGCGCTGCTGTGCCCGGTGGCCGGCATCGCCTACACCGCCACGCACGCCCGGATACACGATAACGCAGGGCGCACCATCAGCAATGGTCTGCTGCTATTCCTCGCCGCTGCTACGGTCGTCGTGGGAGTTAGCGTACCCAATGTCGAGTGGCACTATACACTCGGTCTGGAGAACACGACGAGCTACCTCACGAAATACCTCGCTTGCTGTGGTGGTTACACCGCGCTACGCCTCCTGGACGCTGAACCCGGCGCCACCCGCGCGCTGGCGATTCCCGAACAGGCACAGCTCTACACACGAGTACCACTGAGTAGTCCCGGCGACGGCGCGCCAGCACCCGCCCTCGCGGGCGCCGACGCACAGGTGCTGGCCTGGCTCGACGCGGGTGGCTATTCACATATTATCGTTGACCGCCGGTTACTGGCGCTCCTTCGGCCCGACTGGGACCAGGCGACGGCGATTGACGAAGACTTCTTGCGGCGCAATGCCGTGCTGGTCGGCGGGGACCACAACGCCTACCTGTACCGCCTGCTGCCCCCAGACCAACGTGGCGGGCAACATCTCTGGGCACAAGGGAACGAATTGCTGTCCAATGGCGGCTTCGAATCTGCGCTCACGGGCTGGACGGCAACCGGTCATCCGCAGTACGACAATTCAGGCAGGATGAGCAGGGATGGGAGCGGAGCCGTGCTGCTCACACCACAGGATACGCTGGTTACGTCAGCCAACGTCGTCCCGAACAAGCAGTACCTGCTCGCCCACACCACCTGGAGCGTTGGCGGTTCGGGTGGGGCAAGGCTACACCTTGAGTGGCATGATGGCGCCGGCCATCTCATCGGGAGTGCGGACGAAACAGTGCCGGTGAGCCAGCGTGGCTACCACACCTTCTCCATGCTGGCGACAGCGCCGGCAGGGGCTGCCACCGTGACCGTCCGGCTCGAAGTCGCGCAAGGCAATATCTGGTTCGACGATGTGTCGTTGCGGGCGCGGTAGGTCATGGCGCACTTCTGAGTCAGCCGGCGATACCTTCGCCCCACGTCCCGGCCACTACGACCGCGTGTCTCGGAGGTTTGGACATACACAGCTCGCCATCGAAAGAAGCTTGCTGTGATTGGGTTCATTCTGGCCGGCGCATTCTTCCTGATACAAGCATAGCACCAGTCCAGGAACACGCGGCTGGCCCGAGTTACCATGGCGGCGAAGACCAGCATTTTCGCTGGCTGGTAGACTTATCGCGCTAACCCCAGGGCAGCTAACTGCTGATAGGCTACGTCAACCCGGTCTACGGCGGATTCACTGCGAATCCACGTGACAAGGTCGCGGACCCCATCTTCGAATTGCACCTGCGGTTCGTAGCCCAGCACTTGTCGTATCCTGGTAATGTCAGCGAAACAGTGCCGGATATCGCCGGCCCGAAACTGCGCCACAACCTCTGGCTGGATATCTATGCCCATTTCATGGGCCAGCGACACCGCCACATCCAGGACGCTGAGCGGCCGGCCTGTGCCGACATTGAAGACATCGTTCGTAACCGTCTCGGTTCGCAACGCTTGTACAACTGCCTGCACAATATCGCTGACATGCACGAAGTCACGGCTTTGCCGGCCATCCTCGAAGATGATCGGGGGCTTCCCATTCAGGAGGCGGCTGCTGAAGATGGCGGCTACACCAGTGTACGGATTCGACAGGGCCTGGAATGGGCCATAGATGTTGAAGAAACGCAATGCGATGGTCGGAATAGCATACGCCAGGCCAAACGTGAGGCACATCTCCTCATGATCGCGCTTGGTCACTGCATAAATTGATGTTGGGAAGTGCGGTTTGTCTTCGGTTGTCGGAATCGGGGTGGCGATCTGATGACACTTATCACAGCGAAGTTCCCATTCATGTCGCCGAAGCTGCTCAACAGGGCGAATGCGCGGATAGACTACACCACACGTCGAACAGTGGTACGCACCTTCGCCGTAAATCGACATGGACGAGGCGACGACGAGCTTCTTCAAGTGATCACGATGCGCCAGGAGCGACTCGAGCAGTACGGCTGTTGCCAGACTATTGCCA
>DASUBC010000789.1:0-5561 GCA_035763465.1 Thermomicrobiales bacterium | reverse complement strand
CCGTCGGCCTCGACGTCCCAGCCGGCCCGCGCGAGCACGGCGTGGCGCGCCGCCGCCAGCGCCGTGAAGTTCGCCATCGTCGCGCCGGTCACGAAAGCCGAGGCGCAGGTGGTCGGCAAGCCCAGCAGGTCGAGCAGCCAGCGGTGCGCCACGGCCTCAATAGCGGCGCAGGCCGGTGACATCGTGGCGCTGCCGGCGTCCTGGTCCCAGGCGCCCGCCAGCCAGTTCGCGGCCAGCGCCGCCGGCAGCGCGCCGCCAATGACGAAGCCGAAGAAGCGCGGCCCGGCACTGGCGGTCGTAGCGGGCGACCCGAGGTCGTCGAGCAGCGCGACGGTCGTGGCCGGATCGCCCGGCCCGTCCGGCAGCGGTTCATCCAGTTCCGCTAGCCGGGCTACCGCCTCCGGCGCTGGCGCGACGCCACGCTCCGCCAGCCCCGCCAGATAGCGCAGCGCGCGGTCCGTCGTCATCCGCAACAGCTCGTGCATGAACCACCTCGCTTCATTATGTCCCAGCGCCACCCATCGTGCGGCAAGTATCGCAAACCAGTCCGCTATCAGTAGCCCTTCGTGGCGGCCTCCCATGCCTTGCCCTTCCAGGGAACCGCACTTGCCCAAAAAACTGCTTGACAGGGCAGCGCGGGCGGCGTATGATGACCAGCGACGCCGCTGCCAAGGCAGCAGGCGTCTTCGAGTGAGGAATGCGCGCGGGAAATGTTGCCGCCCGGCAACTATCCAGCGAAAGGAGGCGACCATGATGACAGAGATCACGGCGATGCCGCGTGTCCTGCGTCGTGCCGCCGTCCGCCGCGTGCCGCACTTGTAACACTCCGCAGCGGACTTCCAACACGACGCAGACATACGCGACCGGCGGGCATTGCCACCGCCGGTAGTTACCGACGCTGTCGCGCAGGCGCACGCACAAGGCGTGTGCCGCTGGCGCAGCGAGCGTGGCACTCGCCCATTCTGACGCTTATTGATTGTTGTCATTCACATTCTGGAAGGAGCACCTCATGCTGGTCTTTGCCCGACGAACGTTCTGCCGCCGCACCATCGTACCGCGCGGCCGTGCGCCGCCACGAACGCCGTGCAGCAATTGTGCCCTGCCCAACCCCGGCGCCGCATTCATCAACGCCAGCCTGCCGCGTGACGCGGCCAGCCCTGCCACCAGCGGCGACGCTCCGGAACCGGGCGCGCACCGGCCAGGAACCCCTCATTGAGAAAGGAGGATCAGCGATGGACCGATTTCCCTATGGATCATATACCAGCTGAAAACGGAGCGCGGAGCGCGGACCGTGGGACGAACGCTCGCCGGCACTGTGCCAGCCTGCCAGCACAGCGCCGGTCGAGCTGTTATTCCGCGTTTCGCGTTTCGCGCATACGTTGTTGCAGTTCGGCCGCGATGGCAGTGAAGGCAGCCGCCTGGGGCGAGTCGGGCGCACTGAGCACGACCGGCAGCCCGGCGTTGGCCGCGCGGCTGATCGCCCGGTCGAGCGGGATTTCGCCAAGCAGTGGCCCGCCCGCGTCACGCACCGCCCAGTCTTCCTCACCTCGCTCGAAGACCTCCACCCGCTCGCCACAGTGCGGGCAGATAAAGTAACTCATATTCTCCACCACGCCCAGCACGCGCACGCCGGCGTCGCGGAACATTCGCAGTGAGCGCGAGGTATCGAGCAGCGCCAAATCCTGCGGCGTGACGACCAGCACTACGCCTGCCAGCGCCACCTGCCGCGCCAGCGTCGCTTGCGGCTCGCCGGTGCCAGGCGGCAGGTCGATCAGTAGATAATCAAGCGCGCCCCACGCGGCATCGAAAAGCAATTGCCGGATCAGGTGCCCGGCCAGGTTCGCATTGTCGGTCAGCAGATGCTGCTCTTCCCCAACGTACAGGCCGAGGGAGAGCATCGCGATGCCGTGCGCCATGACCGGCTTCGGGCGCTGGGATTCCGGCGACTGGCCGCCCACGGACATCAGCGCCAGGCCGCGCGCCGGCCGGCGTCGGCGCACACCGAGCAGTAGCGGCACGTTCGGTCCATGCACGTCGGCATCAAGAATGCCGACCCGGTGCCCGGCAGCAGCCAGCGCCAGCGCCAGGTTGACCGTGACGGTGGATTTGCCGACGCCGCCCTTGCCCGACGCGATCGCCACCACCTGGCCCACTCCTGGCGCCTGCCGCCGATCCGCCTGGTTGCCCGCCAGTCCACTCATCGCCGCTCCTGTGTCGCCCGCTCACCGCGCCACCCTGCTCGCCATTCTACCGCTCATCATGACGCCGCAGACTGGCGTAGAATAGCCGCCGAAAACAATGACTGGCGGATCAGGAATTGAGGAGGCAACGTGGCTATCCCCATTCGTGTTGGTGTGATTGGCGCGGGGGCAATCGCCGTGGCCCGGCATTTGCCGGCGTTTCACGACTGCCAGGAGGCAGGTGAGGCCGAACTGGTCGCGGTGGCCGATCCGGTCACGGCCAACGCGCGCCAGGCGGCCGAGCGGTTTGGTGTGCCGCACGTTTTCGCGAACTACCAGGATTTGCTGCGGCTGCCGCTCGACGCCGTCAGCATCTGCACGCCAAATGTCTACCATGAGCCGATCACGCTGGCGGCGCTGGCGCTGGGCAAGCATGTGCTTTGCGAGAAGCCGCTCGCGATGACCTACGCGGGCGCGCGGCAGATGCACGAGCGCGCCGAGCAGGCCGGCGTCGTGACGGCGGTCAACTTCCGCTACCGCTTCATCCCGGCGGCTGGCTTCGTGCGCGACCTGATCCAGGGCGGCGAACTTGGCGAGATTTACCATGTCTACGCCAACTACTTCAACGGCGGTCTGCACGACCCGGCCACGCCGATCCACTGGCGCGAGACGCGCGCGGAAGCGGGCAGTGGCGCGCTCGGCGACCTGGCCTCGCACCTGATTGACCTGTGCCGCTTCTGGATCGGTGAGATCGCCAGCGTGCGCGGTCACTTGCACACTTTCACGACCGAGCGGCCACTGACGACCGGCGGAACCGGCCAGGTAGATGTAGACGACGCGACCTCCTTTCTCGTCCGCTTCGCGGGCGGCGCTGAAGGTGTGCTGAACGCCAGCCGCTGCGCGATTGGCCGCAACAATCACCAGCGCGTCGAGATCTACGGCACAAAGGGCGCGCTGATTTACGAGATCGAGAAGTGGGACCAGGGCGGCACACAGGTGCAGGTCTGTCTCGGCAGCGCCCAGGCGCGGCATGGCGGCTTCGCCACCGTCAACGTGCCGCCCGCCTATCTCGCCGGCCACCCGCAACGCGCGATGGCCGACTTCATCGAAGCCATTGCCACTGGCGGCCCGATGACGCCGAACTTCTACGACGGGATGCGCTGCCAGGAAGTCATCGAGGCCGTCGAGCGCTCGGCCGATCACAATGGGTGGGTGGAGCTGCCGCTTTGAAGTCGGGCAGACGGGCAGTCGGGCAGTGCGCTGGATTGGCTCTGCGCGTGTAGACAGGCGCCATGCTGGCGAGAACCCACTGCCCGACCGCCCGACTGCCCGGTCTGCCCGACTTCGGCACATTGCATGTTTGGCTTCCTTCCGGCACACTGCCCAGGATACGGGCGTCGCGCGAACGGCGACGTGGAAGGAGGAGGCATGACGGGACAGGTTGAGTTTGGCTGGCGGGTGCCGGACTTCCCGACTGACGATAGCGACAATGCCACCTTTCAGCGGCAGATCATGGCGGCGCTGGACGCTATTCGCGGCCGGTTCACATCGGCCTGGGTCGCGGACCATGTGGTGCCGTGGGCGAAGTGGCAGGCGGTGCAGACCCCGACTGTCGAGTGCTGGACGACACTGACCTTCCTGGCGTCACGCTACCCCGAACTGATGTGGGGCTCCATTGTGCTCTGCCAGTCCTATCGCAATCCGGCCCTGCTGGCGAAGATGGTCGCGAATCTCTGCGCCTTCATCCCTGGCAAGGTCATCTTCGGCATCGGCGCGGGCTGGAAGGCCGACGAGTACGCCGCCTACAACTGGCCCTTCCCAGCGCCGGCCACGCGCATCCGGCAGCTGGCCGAGACGGTGGAGATCGCCAAGCGGCTCTGGACGGCCGACAATGTGACCTTCGAGGGGCAGCACTACCAGCTTCACAACGCCTATCTCAACCCCAAGCCCAACCCGCTGCCGCCTATCATGATCGGCGGCGGCGGCGAGCAGTTGACGCTGAAAGTCGTCGCGCGGCACGCCGACTGGTGGAACAGCACCCTCGGGACGCGCGAGCAGTACGCCCACAAACTCGACGTGCTGCGCCGCCACTGCGAGGCTGTTGGCCGCGACTACGACGCGATTCGCAAGACCTGGGCGTGCGAGGTGGTCGCGGTCGGCCGCACAGAAGAGGAAGCCCGCCGTATGGCCGAAGCCAGCCCGTTCTACAGCGGCGCTGGACTGATCGGCACGCCGGCCCAGGTCAGCGAGCAGATTCAGCACTGGATTGACCTCGGCGTCAGCCACTTCCAGCTACGCTTCGCCGACTTCCCCCGCCTCGACGGTCTCCAGCGGTTCATGGCGGCAGTGCAGCCGCACTTTGGCGAAAAGTGAGTTGCAGGTTTGCAAGTTCCAGGTTGCAGGTTCTACTCAGTCAAGACACTGCTTTTCCCACAGACAACTTGCAACCTGGAACCTGGAACTTGCAACCAGGGGAACGGACATGGAATATCGCCGTTTCGGGCGCACCGGCCTGCAAGTATCGGTCATGGGGCTTGGCAGCGGGGGACCAAGCCAGCTGGGCCAGAGCACCGGCGTGCTGGAGGCAGACGCGCACCGGGTCGTGCGCCGCGCGCTTGACCTCGGCATCAACCTGATTGACACCGCCGCCGATTACAAGGAGAGCGAAGCGATTCTTGGGCGGGCGCTCGCGGGCGTGCCGCGCGACGCGTACATCCTCTGCACCAAGTTCCGCCCGGACCGGCCGCAAAAGGATGCGCCTGCCGGCGTCGTTGCCCTGAAGACTGAGCAAGACCTCGTTGATTCGCTGGAGCGCAGTCTGCGGCGGCTGAACACCGACCACGTTGACCTACTGCAACTACACGGCGTGCCGGCGGCCGGCTACACCGCGATTCGGGACCGCTTCGTGCCGGTCATCAAGCAGCTGCAAGCGCAGGGCAAGGTGCGCTTCTTCGGTCTGACCGACTCGTTCGCGCTGCAAGACGACTATGCGATGCTGCGCCAGGCGCTCGCGGACGACCTCTACGACACCCTGATGACCGGCTACAACCTGCTCACGCCTGGACCCGAGCGCGACGTGCTGCCGGCGGCCCAGCGGCAGGATGTCGGCATCCTGGTCATGTGCGCGGTGCGCCGCAAGATCGGCCGCCCAGACCAGCTGGCCGCGCTCGTCGCCGACCTGAAGGCGCAGGGCGCGCTCGCCCCCGATGCCCTGCCGGACGACGATCCGCTCGGCTGGCTGGTGCATGACGACGTGACGTCCGTGACGGCGGCGGCATACCGGTTCGCGGCCGGGCATCCGGGCGTCTCCTGCGTCCTCACCGGCACGGCGAATCCGCACCACCTGGAAGACAATGTGCGCGCAATTCTCGGCGGCCCACT
>DASUBC010000788.1:0-3744 GCA_035763465.1 Thermomicrobiales bacterium | reverse complement strand
CTGCTCGGCGCGGTCGCCGAGGCGCTCAACGGCACGCTCGATCTGCGTGAAGGGTTGGAGCGCACGCTGGCGCTCGTCGCCGGTTACCTGGGGTTGCGGACCGGCTGGGTCTGGGTGCGCGACCCGGAGACCGGGCAGTATTACAGCGCCGCCGCGCGCCATCTGCCACCGTACCTGCGCGAGCCGGTGCGAATGACCGGCGAGCATTGCTGGTGCATCAGCGCGATGGAACGGGGTGAACTGACGCCGCGCAACATTGACGTGATCGAGTGCAGCCGCCTGCGCCCGGCTGTGCGCGCCCAGGCGACCGACCTGACCAGCGGGCTGCGCTGGCACGCCAGCATCCCGCTCTACTTCGGGGACACCGCGCTCGGTATCATGAACGTGACCAGCGCGGACCGCCGCCGGGTCACGCGCGGCGAATTGCGACTCCTCTCGACGGTCGCCGCGCAGGTCGGCGTCGCGCTCGAACGGAGCCGGCTGACGGAGGAGCACGCGCGCCTGGCGCGGGTGGAGGAACGCGCCCGGCTGGCGCGGGAGATTCACGATACGCTGGCCCAGAGCCTGACGGCAATCGCCCTGCACCTCGAAGGCGGTCTACATCAACTTGAGCGCAGCCCCACCGAGGCGCGCGAGCGGCTGGAACGGGCGCTCGCCACCTGTCGCGCGAGCCTGGAGGAAGCGCGGCGCTCGGTGCTCAATCTGCGGACCGTGCCGCTGGCCGAACGTCCGCTGCCGGCGGCGCTCGCCGCACTCGGCCGCGCGTTTACATCCGAAACCGGCATTCGGGTGCGGATGCGGGTGGCGGACGGCGATTGCACCGGGCTGCCGCTGCGGACCGAAGGCGAACTCTACCGGATCGCGCAGGAGGCGCTGGCGAACGTGCGCCGCCACGCGAAGGCCAGTGAAGTGATTGTTACGCTGCAAGCCGACGCGCGCGGCGTGCGGCTCACCGTCCGCGACGACGGCGTTGGTTTCACGCCAGGCGCCGCGCGGGACGGGCGCTACGGCCTGCTGGGGATGCGTGAGCGTGCGGCGCTGCTCGGTGGCCGGTTGCGGATCGAAAGCCGGCCAGGACAGGGTACGACCATTCGCGCCACCGTTCCGCCCACCGAACCAGCGCCAGCGCCAGGCGCGCCATGAGTGCGGAATCAGCCACCATCCGCGTCGTCGTCGTGGACGACCACCCGATCGTCCGGCAGGGCCTCGTCACCGTGCTCGGCGACGAGCCGGATTTCACCGTGGCCGGCGCGGCCGGCTCAACCGAAGAAGCCTTACCCCTGATTGCGCGCGAACACCCCGATGTGGTGCTGCTTGACCTCGAACTGCCCGGTCTCGATGGCGTCGCCGCCGTGCCGCGCATCGCCGAGGTCAGCCCGGACACCCGCGTGATCGTCTTCACCGCCTACGACACCGACGAGCGCGTCTTCGGCGCGCTTCGCGCCGGCGCCAAGGGGTATCTGCTCAAGGGTGCTTCGACCGAGGAACTCGCGCGGGCGGTCCACGCGGTCCACGCGGGTGGCTCGCACCTGGAACCGCGCGTCGCCGCGCGCGTGCTGGCCGAGATGAACGCGCCGCGCCGGCACGCCAGCGACCTGAGCGAGCGCGAAACCGCTGTCCTGCGCCTGGTCGCGACGGGCTTATCGAACAAGGAGATCGGCCGCTCGCTCACGATCTCCGAGCGCACCGTCCGCTTCCACATCACCTCAATCTTGAACAAACTCGGCGCCGCCACCCGCGCCCAGGCTGTCGCGCTGGCGACGCAGCGCGGGCTGTTGTGATGGGGGACGGCCCTCACCCCCGCTCGCTCCGCTCGCATCCCCTCTCCCGTCGCCACGGGAGAGGTGTGCCGCCCGCAGGCGGCGGGGTGAGGGCAAGCACGGCCGCCATTTGTGGCCGCCATCCCAACAGTGCTATCCTGCGACATAGTGACGGTACTTCGGGAGGTACGGCGGTGTCAGCAATCGATGATCGCGAACAACTCCGCGCATTGCTGGCCCGTACGCCGCTGTTTCGCGGTCTCGGCGCGAACGAAATGGACCGGCTGTCGCCGCGATTCACGTTGCGCGAGGCGCCAGCCGGCGCGGTGATTGTCGAGCAGCACGCGCCTGGCGATGAACTCTTTCTGGTCGAGGCGGGCGAACTCGCGGCCAGCATCAGCCATGATGGCGCCACCGCGCGGCTTGGCGTTTTGCGCGCGGGCGATGTCTTCGGGGAGATGGCCCTGCTGCGCGGCACGCCGCGCACCGCGACAGTGACTGCCCTGACGCCGGTGCGCCTCTGGGCGCTGTCGCGCGCCGCTCTGGACGAAGCCATGCGGCAAGCGCCGGCCATTGGCGCTCGCCTGCGCGCCATCATGCGCCGCCGCGACCTGGCGAACGCCTTCCGCGCCTTGCAGTGATAATCTCACCCTACCGACATCACCGGCAGTGTTCCACTCCCTACTCTCTACCCTCGACTTCGCCACCCGCCCAGCTGGCGAACATCTCCAGCCAGTAGGGCAGGTCATCGGCGATGCAGTCGCGCATGACCCAGCGGAAGGGATTGCTCCACTTGACGCCCTGCCATTTCGGACCGCGCGGGCCGCTGCCGCCGAAGAAGGGCAGAAACTCCGGCGCGCCCCAGAGACCGCGATAGGCCAGCCACCACCAGCAGTCGTCGGTGCGCAGCGCCGCAATGTCGCGCAGCATCGCTTCGGGCGGCATGACCGGCACGCGCTCGGCCAGCACGGCGACACCGGTGCCGAGACTTGACTGCGCGTCCGCGACCCAATCGGTCGCGTTCCGCGTCTCCAGGATGAACTGCGAGGGAATCTTGTAGTCGCCGAGAAAAGGCACGCGCAGCGACCGGCTCATCGCTGGGTGGTAGCCGTGCTCGTTGTAGTCGAAGTAACTGGCGTGCGAGCCGCGACCGACGTAGACGACTGGATGCGTGCCGGTGTCGTCCTCGATCCCATCGTCGTCCACCTTACCCACATCGCGCCAGCGCCGCCAGCGGCCGAGGTCGTGCGAAGCGTAGGCCGCGCCGAGCGGCGCGTAGCCGTCCGGCCCGGGCCGGAGAAAGAGCGTGATGCCCTCCCAGTCGCCCTGATGCCGGTTCCAGGCGTCGTTGTAGAAGAGGAACCACCAGTATTGCAGCGCCACCGCGTCGGCCAGCGGGTGATCAGCGCCGATCTCCGGCAGTTCGCGTCCTTCCAGCACGCGCGCGTAGAGCGTCTGTGGATAGCGCCGTGCCGCCGGCAGCATGGCCTCGTCGGCGGCGACGAGGTGGAGATATCGTTCCCACACGGCGACCGAGCAGCCGCAATCGGCCTTTGGAACGGGAATCGCCCAGTGCGGCCGGAACTGGCGCGCGAAAGGAAAGAGGTGGCGCACGATCTTAATCGGATTGCCACCGTGCAGCCAGGGCGTCTCCAGTGAACCGTCAACTTCGCCGGGCTGACCCAGGCTGGCCCTGATCACAGCCGGATCGGTCGTCTCCGGCATATCCGGCAGCCACTGCGTCCGGCCCAGGCGCAGGCGTGCGTGGTCGAGGAAGATTTCGACGCCGCGCGGATGGTAGTCGGCCCCGACGAGGTTAGCGTTCTCGCCGGTGCGGTAGGGGGGGCCAAACTCGGCGGATTCGGGAAAGAGCACCAGGCAGGGCCGGTAGCGCCGGGCCAGGTCGTGCCGCAGCTCGTCCGGCAGGGTCGTTGGATTGGCGGGTTCCTCCGCCGCCTGCCCTGGCTCGGGCCGGTTGAACCAG
>DASUBC010000787.1:0-4564 GCA_035763465.1 Thermomicrobiales bacterium | reverse complement strand
GCGGCATCGCGCGGCGACTCGCGCCGTAACCGCACCAGCGCATCCTGCCGCAGCCGATCGGTGAATCCGCCCTGCTCCATTCGCAACAGGAGCTCGCGCTGTGCCGGACCAGCTGGCTGCGGCAGCGTGCCGAAGCGGTCGCCCGTCGCGTGCCGCTGGAGCGCCGCCACGACCGGCCCGAGCTGGTCGAGTTCCACCGTCAGAATCTGGCGGAGGAGCTGCCCGACCGGCACGTCGAAGACTGCCGCGATCTGCTCGTATGCCGCGTACGTCTTGTCGTTCAGACGCACCGAGACTCGCCTGTCGAGCGTGTGTACTTTCTTCGGCCGGCCCATCGCTTGCCTCCCAATAATCGTCGGACAATAACCGACATATACCTGAATCATACTGTACCAGTCGCCGCGCCGAAAGTAGATCGGGCGCCAGCCCTCGCCTGCCCGCTGGCCCCTAGATATGCTACACTCGTTGTAAGAATGTGGGCTGTCCGTACACACGGAGTGAGGCATGGCGCTGACCGACGAGCAAGTCGAACATGTGGCGATGCTGGCCCGGCTGGGCCTGAGCGACGAAGAACGCGCGCGGATGCGTGACCAGCTCTCGACAATTCTCGACCACATTGACCAGTTACGCGCGGTGGATACCTCCAACGTCGCGCCGACCGCGCAGGTCATTCCGCTGGAACCGGCCTTGCGCGACGATGTCGTTCAGCCGTCGCTTACGGTGGAGCAAGTCCTGGCGAACGCGCCGAAGGCGGAGAACGGCTTCATCAAAGTCAATGCGATTTTGGAGTAATCGCCGGCACGAGTACCAGCCGGCAACCATGGGGCAACGGCGTTGAGCGACGATCTGCACTACCTGTCAATTGACGAGGCCCGGGCACGACTCGACCGGCGCGAACTCAGTAGCATCGAGCTAACCGAGGCGCATCTGCGGCGAATCGAGGCGGTTGAGGACAGCGTCAAGGCGTTTATCACGCTGACGCCTGAAGCGGCGCTGGAGCAGGCGCGCCTGGCCGACGACCGGATCAAGGCCGGCGACGTCCACACGTTCACCGGCATCCCGGTCGCGCTCAAGGATGTCCTCTGTACGCACGACGCGCCGACCACGGCCGCATCGCAAATCTTGCGCGAGTTCGTGCCGCCTTACGACGCGACGGCGGTGGCGCGGCTGCGGGCGCAGGGCGCGATCTTCGTCGGTAAGGCAAACACGGACGAGTTCGCGATGGGTTCGTCAACCGAGAACTCAGGGTTCCACACCACGCACAACCCCTGGGATCTCGCGCGCGTGCCCGGCGGGTCGAGCGGCGGTCCGATCGCGGCGGTCGCGGCCGGCGAGGCGCTGGTCGGGCTTGGCTCGGAGACAGGCGGCTCGGTGCGCCAGCCGGCCGGCTTCTGCGGTATCGTCGGTTTGAAGACGACCTACGGGCGGATCAGCCGCTACGGCCTGATCGCCTTTGCGTCCAGCCTCGACCAGATCGGCCCGGCCGCGCGCAGCGTCGCCGACTGCGCGCACACGCTGCGCGCCATCGCCGGTCAGGATCCGCGCGACGCGACCTCCGCGCCCGCGCCAGTGCCCGATTACCGGGCGGCGCTGACGGGCGACATTCGCGGCCTGCGCGTCGGCGTGCCGCGTGAATACTTTGAGCAAGGCTTGCAGCCGGGCGTCGAACGCGCGGTGCGCGCCGCGCTGGCGCAGCTGGAGGCGCTGGGCGCGCGCCTGGTCGAAATCAGCCTGCCCACGAGCAAGGTCGCCCTGCCGGTCTACTACATCATCGCGCCCGCCGAAGCGAGCGCCAACCTGGCCCGCTACGACGGCATCAAGTACGGCCTGTCGGTGATGGAAGACTCGCTGCTGGCGACCTATCTCGCCTCGCGGCGGGCCGGCTTCGGCCAGGAGGTCAAGCGCCGGATCATGATCGGCACCTACGCGCTCTCGTCGGGCTACTACGACGCGTATTATGTCAAGGCACAGCAGGTGCGGACGCTGATCAAGGATGAGTTCGACTGCGTGTTCGGTCTCGCTGGCGACCAGCGGGACGTCGTAGACGTGATCGCCGCCCCGACCTCGCCGACGACCGCCTTCAAGATCGGTGAGCGGAGCGCCGACCCGCTGGCGATGTACCTCTCGGATATCCTCACCATCCCCGCCAATCTCGCCGGCATTCCCAGCGTGGCAGTGCCCTGCGGCTTTGACGGCGACGATGGCCAGAGGGGCCTGCCCGTGAGCCTGCAAATCATGGGACCGGCCTTCTCGGAAGACCTGATTCTGCGCGTGGCCGATGCTTATGAGCGCAGCGCCACCTGGGCGACCCGGCGGCCACCGCTCGATGCCGCCCCGGTCGGGGCATAGCATGGCGCCGCGCCGCGCCGGTGGTCATCAGCGCCCGCGTGTCGTCACCCCGCACGGGCGCACGCCGGTCAACTGGCGGCGCGGGCTGGCGGTCGGCCAGCGGGTGCTTGTCGTCGGCCTGGCGCTGGCGGTGCTGGCGGCATTCGCCGCCGGAACGGTCGAGCAGCGCTGGAAAGCCGCACGACTGCGCGATCAGGTCACCGCGCGGCAAGCCGCCCTGGCGACTGCCCAGGCCCGCAACGCCGCGTTGAAAAGCGAACTCGCCAGTGCGAATCCGGACGCCTACCGCGCCTGGGTCGAGACGACCGCGCGCCACGAATTGAACCTGGCCTATCCCAGCGAAACCGTCTACCTCGTCAACTGGACCGACCCAGCCGCCACCCCAACCCCCGCGCCAGCCGCCAGCGCCGGCTCGCCACCAGCGACGCCGCCTGCCCCCACTCCCCCTGAACCAAACTGGCAACGCTGGCTGCGCCTCCTCACCGGCAGCTGAACGCGGATTGGCGCCAGTCTGGGCACTACCCTGCCAAAACGCCACCGGGCCAGAAGAGGCAGAATCCACAATCCACAATCCGCGTTCGAGTGTGGGACTAAAGTACTAGAGCACGCCCGTGCAAAATACCCTATGCTCTGAGTACGGACAGGAAGGAAACGGGCGATGCGATTGTCCGTGCCGGCACGTCTCTATCTCTGGGGTACTGTGGCCGTGGCGCTGGGCGCGCTGGCCTGGTGGTCGCGCGCCTGGCAGTACGAAGGTCCGCTGTCCTGGGGGTTACTGGCGCTGCTCGGGACGCTGGCAATCGCCGCGCAGCATTTCCCGCTGATGCTTGCGCCACGCTACAAAGTCAATCTCGCAATCGCGGCCTACTTCGTGGTGCTGTTGCTCTATGGGCCGCCGGTGGCGATGGCTCTGGTGCTGGTCTGCCAACTGCTCGGCGGCTTCACTTTGAGCCTGCGACGCAACCGGCAGACCGGCAAGACATTGCGGAGCCTGCGGAGCGTCTGGTTCAATGCCGGACAAATTGCGCTCGCCATCGGCGCTGGCGGCGCGGTCTATTTTGCGTTCCTGCCCCGGCAGGCGCCAGCCCCTTTCAACAATATCGCGAATCTCTGGGCACTGCCGGCCGCCGCAAGTGTGATTTACCTGGTGAATAGTGGCGCGGTCGCGGGCATGATCGCGCTACAACTGAGGAAGCCTTTTCAGGCGGTCTGGCGCGATGGCCGGCGGGAGGATACGCTGCAATTCGCCGGCCTCTTTCTCCTGGGTGTGGTCACCGCCCTCGCAGCAACGGCATATCCCTGGTCACCACTCCTGATGGTGCTGCCAGCTGGCGCGATCTATCTCTCGTTGAAACGTTCCCTGCAATTACTGGAAGAGCGACTGGCGGCAGCCGAGGCACGCGCGGAGGCCGCCGATCTGCACGACCGCTATGCGCGCGAGCACGCGCGCCGGCTGGCCGAACTTACCGCACTCCACGGCGCCGGCCAGGCGCTCGCCAGTGAAGCCACCACCAGGGAACCCTACCTGGCGCTGCTCGGCGCGCTCCGCACAGTAGTGCCGTGTGCTGCCGCCGGCTGTTATGCGGTGGACGACGCCGGTATACCGGCATTACGCGCGGCGACCGGCTCCGGCTCGCTCGAAGCCCTGGGAGCTGGCAGCGAACGCTGTGCCGTGGACTGGACCATAGCGCGGGCAGTACCGCTCGTGCTGAACCAGCAGGCCGACTGGCCAGCCGAGTTGCTGCCCACCGGCGCAGCCGGCGCCGTGCGCTGGCTGGTCGCGCCACTGCTGGCCGGCGGGCAAGCCTGGGGCGCGCTTGTGCTGCGACGCGAAGCGGGCGCGGCCTTCACGGACGACGAGCTGCGGCTGACCGAAGCGGTCGCGGCGCAGGCGGCGGTCGTCCTCCACAATGCGCGGCTACATAGCCAGGCAATCGCGATGGCGGCGAATCTCCACGCGGTACTGGAGAGCATTGAACAAGGCGTGCTGATGACTGGCTCGGATGGGCGCATCCGCTTCGCCAATCAGCGCCTGGGCGCCCTGCTCGACCTTGACGCGACGACGCTCACCGGTCGGCTGAAACGCGAAGCCGTGGACAACGAACTCGCCGGGCGCACGCGCGTGCCGGCCGCGTTCATGGCCCGTCTCTACTGGCTCGACGCCCATCCCGGCGAGGCGATCACCGACGAAGTCACGCTCACCGGCGCCTCGGGC
>DASUBC010000786.1:0-3422 GCA_035763465.1 Thermomicrobiales bacterium | reverse complement strand
GCTGCTACCAGGGATGGAGAGTCTATCGAAGTGGGCCAACCAGCGAAGGCATCCCCCGACGAGAGGGGCTACCGCGCCTTCCCACGAACCGCACAGCGCAGCCAAGTGCGCTACAATGCAGGGCACGGCAGATTCGAACGCGGAACGCGGAACTACGGTGGAAGGGCGCAGTGGTAGTTCGCTGGCATAGTGCCAATACGAGTACGCTCCGCGCTGCGCGTTCAGATGGGGGTGAGTGATGGCTGAGAGGTATGCCGAGGCCCGCCGGAACTTCCGACTCGACGTGCCGGACAACTACAACTTCGGGTATGACGCAATTGACCGCTGGGCAGCCGACCCGGACAAACTGGCGATGCACTGGGTCGGGCCGGGCGGCGCGGAGCGGCGAGTGACTTTCGCCGAGTTGCGTGCCGACGCCAACCGGCTCGCCGCCGCGCTTCGCCGGCTCGGCGTCGCGCCCGGCGAGCGCGCTGTGGTCGTGCTGCCGCGTATCCCCGAATGGCAGATTGCGATGATCGGCCTGCTGCGCGCTGGCGTGGTCGCGCTGCCCGGCACAACGCAGTTGCAGCCGAAAGACCTGGCCTACCGCATCCGCGAGAGCGAGACCTCGGTCATTATCTGCGACGACACGACCGCCGGGCGAGTGGATACTGTGCGTCGCGACCTCCCAACGCTGAAGCAGCTCATTGTGGTCGGCGCGAAACGCGACGGCTGGCACACCTGGGACGACCTGCTGGCGGCCGAAGATGGCACGCTGGCGCGCGTGCCGACCCGCGCCGACGACCCGGCGCTGATCTTCTTCACCAGCGGCACGACCGGCAACGCCAAGATGGTGCTGCACAATGGCCGCTATCCAGCCGCCCACGTCATCACTGGCAAATACTGGCTCGACCTGGGTCCGGACGACCTGCACTGGAACGCCTCCGACACCGGCTGGGCGAAGGCGGCCTGGTCGAGCCTGTTCGGTCCGTGGAATCAGGGCGCGGCGCTCTTCATTCAGCAACCGGCGCCCGGCCCGTTCAACGCCGCTGAATTGCTGGACTTGCTGGCGAAATACCCTATCACCAGCCTCTGCGGCGCGCCGACAATCTACCGAATGGTGGTGCAGGAAGACCTCGCGCAGTATACATTCCCGCATCTGCGCCGTTGCGTCGCGGCGGGGGAGCCGCTCAACCCAGAAGTGATCGAAATCTGGCGGCGGCACACCGGCCTCACGCCCGCCGACGGCTACGGGCAGACCGAGACGGTGCTGGCGGTCGGCAATTTTCCTGGCGAGGCGATTCGCCCCGGCTCGATGGGCAAGCCCGCGCCGGGCTACGACCTGGCGATTCTCGATGATGATTTGCAGCCGGTGGCGGCCGGGGTCGAGGGCAACGTGGCGATTCGAGTCAAGCCGGCGCGCCCGGCCGGGCTGCTGGTCGAATACTGGAAAGCGCCCGACACCAACGCGCGCTCTTTTCGCGGCGACTGGTATCTGACCGGCGACCGCGCCAGTTGTGACGAGGACGGCTATTTCTGGTTCGTGGGCCGCGCCGACGACGTGATTCTCTCCGCCGGCTACCGCATCGGCCCGTTCGAGGTGGAATCGGCGCTGATCGAACACCCGGCGGTGGCGGAAGCCGCCGTGGTCGGCGCACCCGACCCGATTCGCGGCGAAGTGGTGAAAGCCTACGTGGTGCTGGCGCGCGGCTATTCGCCATCAAATGAGCTGGCGGCCGAACTGCAAGACCATGTGAAGAACACAACCGCGCCCTACAAGTACCCGCGCCAGATCGAGTTCACGACCGAGCTGCCGAAGACGATTTCGGGCAAGATTCGCCGCGTCGAACTCCGCGCCCGCACGCAAGCCACGCAGCCGCAATAACCATTCGCCTCGTTCAAAAACGCTCTACACCCCGGTTGCCACAGCGGCAACCGGGGTGTAGAGCGCGCCCGGCGTGCCCGCCGGAACTCTCGGCAAGGAATATGCGATACAGAAATTGCCGGTCAGGACCGAGCTTACGCCCTCCTCCCGACAACCAGCCCCGCCCACGGGCAAGTAGTACGCGACAATTGTTGCCGTATCGCCGGAGGCACGCATGTATTCGGCCCACGCCCACCATAGCGCCGGTACGCTCGCCGGTAGGCGCAGTCCACGCGCGCCGTGACCACCAGTTCGGCGTATCTCGTGACGTTGGGCCTCGCGTTGGCGCTCCGCTGATCGCTTCGTAACATAGGTATCCGCCTGGATACCAGTTCTCCACAGTTTTGCTGCGCGCTTTTCCCGCCACAGCAGCTGCCGTATCGGTTCAGCACAACCTACGACCCAACTTGGCCTCGTGAGCGAGGCATCCGCAGCAGCTCGCCCGGCGGGTTCGTTGCGTTGCCTCGCGGGCAGTCAAGCAAAGGAAGGCAATATTATGCGTCAGCAATCACCGACCAGCAGCTCAAGCGCCGGGTTCGCCATGCGCGTGAGTCGCCGGCAATTCTTGCGCCGCGCGGGCCTGCTCGCGGGTGGCCTGGCCGCGCTGCCGCTGCTGGCCGCCTGCGGCAACAATAACGCGACCGCGACCACCACGTCGGGCGGCGGTGGCGCAGGGGCCGGTGCGGGCGCGGCTGGCACGGCGGTCAGCGCCGGCACCACAAGCGCCTCGTCGGCCATGAGCGCCGGGACGAATACGTCGTCGGCGTCGAGCGCCGCCGCCACGGGTGGCGCGGCGCCGGCGCAACTCAAGGGCGCCAAACTCAGCCTGCTAATGGGCAGCGGGTTTGTGAAGGCCGCCGACGACATGATTCCGACGCTGGCGAAGGAATGGGGCAAGCAGGTCGGCGCGGAGATGTCGGTGGAGATCGTCAACTCCAATGACCTGCAAGCCCGCGTCGCCTCCGCCATCCAGAGCAATACCGGCCCCGACATCATCACCTGTCAGAACAACTGGCCCTGGCTCTACGAGGGGTCCTTCGCGGATGTGTCGTCCATCGCCGACGCGCTGCCGAAAAAACTCGGCGCCGACTACTACGACATTCTCGTGTCGCAGTCGAAGGTCAACGGTGTCTGGCGCGGCGTACCGATGAATATCACGCCGAACGCGATTCACTGGCGCACGGACTACTTCAAGCAGAATGGCTACGATAAGTTCCCCGGCACCTTCGACGCATGGACGCCGGTGGGCAAGAAATTGAAGGATTTCGGCAAGCCCTACGGCGCGGCTGCGGGACACTCCTATGGCGACCCGAAGATCATGTGGTACGGCGTGCTGTGGGCCTTTGGCGGCAAGGAGGTAGAGAAGGACGGCAAGACCGTCGCCATCAACAGCCCGGAGACGCAGAAGGCGCTGGAGTGGGCCGGGCAGTTCTGGAAGGAGGCGTGCAACGAGGACGGGCTGTCGTGGGACGACAGCAACAACAACTCCTTCTACCTCTCCGGCGCGATCAGCGCGACG
>DASUBC010000785.1:0-3593 GCA_035763465.1 Thermomicrobiales bacterium | reverse complement strand
AACGTGCCCCCCCACTGCGTCGTCTGCATCGTGAACTGGCTCGATCCAAAGGAGTTTAGACGGTCAAATCTTTTTGGCACACTCATCCTAGAGGACGCCGCGACTCCTTGTCAACTGTCCCTGGCGATGCCCGCGGCCACTGGCATGATTCCGGCTGGAGTGGCCGGCAGCCGGAAGGGCCGAACGGCGCGTAGAATCGGGCGGTGATGGCGGAGGAGGAACCGGCGGACGTGATGCGGGACGAGACAAGCCACGAGCTATCACTGCTGGAGCGGCTGCCGCCCGAGCCGCGCGCGGTCGTCGAGCGGCTGGGCCGCGCCTTCGCCGCGCGCGGCCGACGGCTCTTTCTCGTCGGCGGCAGCGTGCGCGATCTGCTGCTCGGCCAGCCGCTGGCCGACCTCGACTTCGCCACCGACGCGCTGCCGGAGGAGACCAAGCTGGCCGGAAATGCAGCCGGGGCCGAGGCCGTCTACACCGTGGGCGAGAAGTTCGGCACCATCGGCTTCGTCTTCGGCGGCCTCCAGGTCGAGATCACCACCTTCCGCCAGGAACACTACCCGACGCCCGACCGCCGCCCGGCGGTGCGGCTCGGCGCCGACATCGCCGGCGACCTCGCGCGGCGCGACTTCACCATCAACGCCATCGCGCTCGACGCCGAGAGCGGGGCGCTGGTCGATCCCTTCGGGGGGTTGGCGGATCTGGAGCGGGCGCTGATCCGCGCGGTGGGCGACGCGGGGGAACGCTTCGGCGAGGATCCGCTACGCATCTTGCGGGCGGTGCGCTTCGTGGCCCAGCTCGGCTTCACCATCGCGCCCGAGACGTTCGTCGCCATGCGCGAGCTGGCGCCGGAGCTGGAACGCATCAGCCGCGAGCGGATCGCGGCCGAGCTGAACCGGCTGCTGACCGGCCCGGCGGCGCCCGAGGGGCTGGCGGCGGCACGCGAGGCGGGCCTGCTCCCCTTCGTGTTGCCCCAGGTAGTGCCGATGGCTGAGGACGTAGGCGAGGGGCGGCACAAGGATATCTGGGAGCACTCGCTGCGCGTGGTGGGGCAATCTCCCCCGCGGCTGGCGGTGCGCTGGGCGGCGCTGCTGCACGACGCGGCCAAGCCGATGACGCGCAGCGTCGACGAGCACGGCGAGGTGCATTTCTTCGGGCACGAGTGGCAGGGGGCGCAGCTGGCGCGCAAGGCGCTGCGCGGCCTGAAGCTCGACAAGGCGCTGACCGAGCGCGTGGCGCTGCTGGTGCTGCTGCACCTGCGCCCGGCCGGCTACGAGCAGGACTGGACCGACAGCGCCGTGCGCCGGCTGGTGCTGGAGGCGGGCGATCTGCTGGACGACCTGCTCGACCTGGTCTCGGCCGACGTCACCAGCGCGCGGCCGGAGCGGCGGCGCGAGGCGCGCGCCCGCGTCGACGGGCTGCGGGCACACATCGAGCGGCTGCGCGCGCAGCACGCGCTGGAGCAGCTGCAGAGCCCGCTGGACGGCAACGAGCTGATGGTGATCTTCGACCGCCCGCCCGGCCGCTGGATCGGCGAGCTGAAGGACTACCTGCGCGAGATGGTGATCGAGGGCACCCTGGAGCCGGGCGACCAGGTGGCGGCGCTGGAGCGCGCCCGCGCGTGGATGGCCGCCAACCAGCCGAAGTGAGGAAACCTGCACGATACAGGCGTGCGCGGTCCCGCGACGGACAGGAGTGAGCCATGCCCCGCAAGCGCGCATTCAAGCCCGAGCCGCCGATCCACCGCTTCCACGTGCGGCTGCTCGGAGGCCCACCGGCCGGCGAGATCGGAGATGTCTGGCGCGACATCGAGCTCGCCGCCAACCAGACGCTGCTTGATCTCGGCTGGGCGATCCCGCCGGCCTTCGACTTCGACGACGATCACCTCTGGGCCTTCTACCTCAGCGGCCAGCCCTTCGACAGCAAGACCGAGTACGCCCTGAGTGCCGAGCCGAACCCCTTCACGGGCGAGGCACCCAAGCGGGCCGAAGATCACACGCTGCGCGGCGTCCATTTCCCCCGACACGAGTTCCTCTACATCTTCGACTTCGGCGACGAGTGGCACTTCGGCGTGCAGCTCGCCGATAAGTCGAACGATCTGACCCCCGGCGCCGCCTACCCGCGCGTCGCCGCCAGCCACGGCAAGCCCCCGCCCCAGTACCCCGACTGGGACGAGGAGGAGTGGGACGACGAGGACGAAGAGTAGCGCGGGTGTGCGCCAACTCTTAGGCAGCACGGGTCAGCGGCCACGTCTCATCCCAGCGCTCGCTGAGCAGTTCGGCCCGTAAGCTGAGCACCCCTTGGGCGCCCGCCGTGGTCCATTGCATCCCCGCCTGTTTGGTGCGGGCTCCGATCACCCGCTTGCAGGCGCTCTCGACCGCGCCGCTGGCGATCGGGTAGCCGGCCGCGCGGAACTGGGCGTAGTCCATGCGATCAGCATTAGTCTCGAAGTAGGCCAGTTCGGCTGCGGCGGCCTCCCCGTGTGGCTCCTTAGCCGCCTGGCGCAGCGCCCGTCGCACCAGATCGACCCGGCCGTCCCACAGCCGGTCGGAGCGCGCCGCCACCCAGCGGGCGGCCTTCGCCGTGCCCTCGCCGAAGACGCCGTTGCCCGCCGCCCACAAATGCTCGACCGCATGCCACCAGTCCAACACTTCGATGCGCTGGGGAAAGTGCTGGGCCAACTGGACCCAGATGCCCGGGGCGCCATCGGCCAGACAGACCACCGGATCGCGCGCGGGGTCCAGGCCGCGCTGCCGCGCCGCCAACTGCAGCCGTTCCCCCGTCGCCGCCAGGCTGCCGACCACACTGAGATAGCTCACCTCCCGCAGGTGGCGCGTCTCAGCCGCGGGCATCCAGCCAATCACGCCCGCTTTCGCTTCGTGCCAGCCCCCGTCCAGCCGGAGCCGGGCGGCATCGAGCGCCACCGCCCAGACGCCCGCCGCCGGGCGCAGCGGTACCGGCGGCACCGGCTTGTGCCCGTCACACAGCTCACGCCAGGTCGCATCGCGCACCGCCTCCAGTGCCTGCCCCCGGGCTTCGGTCAGCCGTTCCACCGTCCGCGCCCCGATCGGGATCCCACTCACCGCCGTCAGCGTCGCGGCCGCCACCGCAAACGGCAGGCTCGCCCCCAAGCGGCAGATGGCCGACTGAGCGGCGTCGCTGAAGGCGCTCCGGCCGATCGCCCAGGTCTGATCGGCGGGATACCAGCCCCGACGACACTGGGGACACCACCAATAGCGCCGCCACCAGCGCGCTGGCCCGACCAGGGTCTCCAGCGCGCGCTGCTGCACCCCCTTGTCGCGCGGCACCGCCCCGCACCCCGGGCAGGTGACTGCCCGCTCCACGGCGGCGCCGCGCAGCGTCAGCGCGCTCCCTACCACGGCCCCCATCACGCTCCGACTCAGCGCCTGCAGCTCCGTCTCCACGGTCGGCAACACGAGCTCCGCCTCCGCTTCCACGCGATCCAGCAGCGCGTTGACGCCGGCCGTGAACTGGGCCACAATCGGGGCGAGCAGTTGGGCCCGCTGGTCCGTCTTCTCCATGATGCCCTCCGGGTGTCGGTCATCGAGCCGATCTTTTGCACCCCGGAGGGTATC
>DASUBC010000784.1:0-2375 GCA_035763465.1 Thermomicrobiales bacterium | reverse complement strand
CTCAGCGCGCTGCTGATCTTCGTCGTCGGCTATGCGTTCTTTACGTCGCTCAACCGCCGGTTGGGAGAACACCTGTGATGCGCCGAGGCACGACGCACAACCCCGCGAACGCGATCGAATTCGACCGCGTCTCGCGCCGTTTCACGATTCACCACGAGCGCAAAGAATCGTTACAGGACTGGTTCATTCACCGCTTCCGGCGTGACCGTGCGGCCAACGAACACTTCTACGCGCTGAAAGAGATTGACTTCGCCATCCAGCGCGGCGAGACGGTCGGGCTGGTCGGGCGCAACGGCGCCGGCAAGAGCACGATGCTCAAGTTGATCACCGGGATTCTAGAGCCGACCAGCGGCACGGTGCGCGTCGCCGGCCGCACCTATGCGATGCTCGAACTGGGCGCCGGTTTTCACCCCGAGCTGTCGGGCCGGGATAACATCTATCTCAATGGCTCGATTTACGGCTTCGGGCGCAAGGCGATGAAGCGCAAGTTCGAGGAGATCGTCGCCTTCGCGGAGCTGGAACGCTTCATTGACACCCCGGTCAAGCACTACTCGTCCGGCATGTTCATGCGCCTCGGCTTCGCCACCGCGATCCATATGGACCCCGAAATCCTCGTCGTGGACGAGGTGCTGTCGGTCGGCGACCTGGCATTCCAGCAGCGTTGCAACGACGCCATCCGCGCCTTGCAAACGCGCGGCGTGACGATACTGCTCGTCTCGCACAACAGCGAGCAGGTGCGCGAGTTCTGCCACCGGGCTATGCTGCTCGGCGGTGGCGCGATCGTCGCCAACGGACCAGTCGAAGATGTGCTGACCGAATACGCCAGGTTGCAATTCCGCGAGGAAGAGCAAGGAAGCGTTGCCGGCGGCGCGGCCAGCGCCGCAGCGCTACCCGCCGCGTCCGCCACAGCCCACGCCCAGGCGGTGATCGCCGATGTTGTGCTGCGCGACGCCAGCGGCAGGGCAACCCAGCTATTCGAGCCGGACGCGCCGGTCGCGGTCGAGATCACCACGCTGGGCGACGCCGCCAGTCCGCTCGACGTCATTCTGCGCTGGCGCACACCGCTCGGAATGCTTCTCTTCGAGACGCGCCGCACACTCGACCCCGCGCCGGTTGGCGCACGACGGGGCGCGATTTGCCAGTTCCCGGCGTTCCCGCTGCAAAGCGATGGCGCGGTCGTCGAAGTGCTGCTCTCCGACCCGCGCGCCGGCGTCGTCGTGGACAACGCCGAACGGCGGTTGCACCTCACGACGCCAAACGGCCCGCTGCTCCGCATTGACCATGCCTGGACCGTGCGCGAGACCACCGGCGCGGCCACCGTGCAGCCGCCGGCCGGCGAGCGGCTGGTCCCGAGCGCGACGGCAAAGTAAGTGCCGCAAATGGCACAGGCGCAGGAACCATTAATGCATAACGCCGGACCGGCGAGCACCGCCAGCAATGACCCTGCGCCAGTGCCGGAAGCGAGCGCGGGTGAGCGGCTACGCGCTCACTGGCGAGCCGAGCTGGAACGCTGGGCGGCGGTCAGCGCGCACGCGCCGCTCGCTGGCGCTGGTCCACTGGGCGCGGCGCTGGGCCTCAGCCGGCGGGCGGTGCGCTACCTGCTGCGCTGTTATATCAACCCCATTGTCGAGCAGCAGAACCACTTCAACGCCGCCGCCGTCAGCCTGGACGCGCTGAACCAGGCCCGCCAGCGAGAACTGGAAGCGGAACTGCGCGACCTGCGCGACCGCGTCGCCCACCTGGAAGCGCGTCTCGGCGGGCGTGGCGCTGACGACCCCGGCGCGCGGCAATGACCCGCCTCGCCGTCTTCACGCCTCTGCCGCCGAGCGCCAGCGGCATCGGCCAGTACAGCGCCGAACTGCTTCCGTTCCTCGGCAGAGATCTGGACGTCTATCTCGCCGACGACGCGCCCGAACCAGTCGCGCCGCCGGCCGGCGTCATGCCCCGCCGCGTGGCGGAATGGTCAGCGCGCCGCGACGGCTACGACACCATCATCTATCAGGTCGGCAACAATCCGGACCACGCCTATGCGCTGGCACAGGCCGAAACAACGCCCGGCATCCTTGTGCTGCACGATGTCGTGCTCCAGCATCTGCAAGTATGGCGGGCGCTCCATGAAGGACCGCCGGCAGCCGCGCGCTACCGCGCCGAGATGGCCCGACGCTACGGCGCGGTCGGCGACCGCGCCGCCGCCGCGCTGCTCGCAAATCAGACGCCGGACCAGCCGCTCGCCGCGTTCCCGCTCTGCGAGACGGCCGTCGAACAGAGCCGGGCGGTGATCGTCCATAATCGCTTCGCCAGCGAGCTCCTTCGGCGCTACTGCCCAGATGCGCCGGTCACGGTTGTGCCGCACGGTGTGCCGTTGTTGCCGCCCG
>DASUBC010000783.1:0-4060 GCA_035763465.1 Thermomicrobiales bacterium | reverse complement strand
GGTCCGGCGGCGCGGCGTGGTTGGTGTAGTCGGGCGCTAAGAGGTCGTCAAGCAGGTCAAGGTTATGACCATTGATGACCTCCTCGGCGAAGCGGCGCGGGGCAGTCGTAATGTCGGTGGACATCTTGGCGCTCCTTTCTTTTGCTGTGTGTCGAACAGGCTTGCCAGGTGGCAGCGCGGCGCTGCTCAAAAGTTCGCGGGGTCGGCCTGGGATGCCAGGCAAGTGGTCAGGAGGGCACGCGAGGCTAGGACGGCGCTCAGGCCGCCTGCCCAGGGGCAGGGATGACGCCGAGTTGCTGCATCAGGCCCAGCTGATCCATCTCAACCCAGTGCTCGACGATCTTCCCGTCCCGGACGCGGTTGACCTCGATGCCGGTCATCGTCACCTGGCGACCGGTCGCGGGGATGCCCATCAACTCGCCCCGGTGCGTGCCGTGGAAGGTCCAGCGCATCATGCCGCGATCCCCCTCCACGAGAATGTCATCCACCGTGAGCTGGGCATCGGGGAAGGCGGCAAAGAACCCTTCGGCGAACTGGAGGTGCTGATCGCGCGTTACCGGGCCGGGGAAGCCCGCCTGGTAGGCGAGGTAGTCGGGCGCGGCCAACTCGCCGATCTCCCCGAAGTTGCCAGACGCGATTGCCTCGGCCCAGCGGCGCAGCAGCGCGCGGATTGCTTCGTCGGACATGTCTGGACTCCTTTCTCCTGATGCGAACAACACCTTCTCTCAGGGCCGGCGCCCGGCGCGCCGGTCCATCGAACGCTATGGGAATGACAGGTGGTCAGTGCAGTGGGCGAGGCAGCGGCTGGGGCAGGTCGGTCGCCGGTGTGACAAAGACCGTGCCTGGCTGTGGCGGCGGGAACAGCTTGCCGAAGGCGCCGAGTTTGCCGAAGCCGCGCACGCGCAGCTGCCCGGTCAGCAGCGCCAGCATCGGATTCTGCATCCCGGTCATCGTCTTTACCAGCCCCTCGGGGCGCTGGGTGAGGATCAGATCGGCCGAGACGTCGCCCCCCTCGGACACGACGCAGGCGCCATTCGCCACGCGGATGGTCCAGTCGCCGCCGCCCGGCCCGGAGAATGACAGCACCGCCGCGAACTGGCCGACCTTTGTTGCTACCGCGCGGTCAAACATCGCCGGCATCGCCCCGGTTAAGGCGCCGAGGGCGCGATGGGTAGCGCCCGCGCCCGGCACTGGCGCGGTGCGGCCGAGGCGTAGCCGCGCTTCTTGCAGGTGGCTCCAGGTGTGCCCCGTACACATTGCTAGCGCCGCGCCGGTCGTCAGCCAGCCCTGACCGGGCAGGGGGCACCAGACCGGTCGCGACAGGTCTCCATCACTCAGTGGGGCCACCGCGCGCCGCACCAGGTCGCGGCTCGCCCGCATCGCCGCCAGCGACTCTGCTGCTGTTTGCCGCGCCGGGCGCTGCGCGAACCGCTCGGCATTCCAGGCGTTGAGCTCGGCCATTGTCCGCAAGGTGCGCCGCTCGCCGACCGGCACATCCGGGCCGCGCACGATCGCCTCGGCGATCAGCTCGCGGTCGAAATACGCCAGGTGATAGGGGAGGTCGGCAAACGTCCAATCCTTGCCGTGGCGGCGACCCCAATCGCGCGCCGCCAGTCCGTCGAGGAGCGTGTCGAGACAAGCCCAGAGGTCTTCCAGCTCGCCGATCAGGTCGCGCACGCGCGGTTGCGTCTGGGTGGTCATGGCGTCCTCCTTGCTTCTTGCCGTTACCGCTGAACGTGCTCGTAGCATAGGACGCCGCATACCGGCGCACATCGGACGATCACCCTAAAGTTGTGACAGTGGGAGAGTAGAGACTACGAGCAGACTTCCCGGGCCTCTGGCCTGCTTCGCCGCTCGGCCCGCCGGCCACCCCGCTCTGGACTTCAACCTGCGGGACAGGAGCCAGGGGGTATGCCACTCACCCCGCCGCCGCTAGCTCCCCCGCCTCTGCGATCAGATCGTGCTGCATAGCGAAGAGGGTGGCGGCGGCGCGCGTAGAGACGCCAATCTTGTCGTAGATGTGCTGCACATGATGGCTGACAGTCTTGTCGGTGATGTTCAACCGTGCAGCCATTTGCTTGTTCGACAGGCCGCGCGAGACCAGCCGCAGCACCGCCACCTCGCGCTCGCTCAGACCGGACGGATGGCTGCGCCGCGTCGAGCGGACCCGGTGCCCGGCGGCGGCGAGGACCGCGTTCGCCGCCTCGATGTCGAACAAACCCGACCGCGCGCCCTGCCGCAACGTCCCGGCGGCGGCTTCCGCCGACAATGCCGGGCGGTGAGGGCGCGGCTCGGTCATCGCGTGATAGGCGTCAGCGGCGGCGAGGATGCGCGCCGCCGGCGGGAGTAGCGACGCCGGGAGACCTTTGTGGTAGCCGGATCCATCCAAACGCTCGTGGTGCAGTGCCGCCAGCGCCCCGATCGGCGCCAGCGCGGCGGAGCGCGCCAGCACCCGCTCGGTGTAGTAGGGGTGGAGCCGCACCTGCTCCCACTCGGTGCGCGTCAGCGCGCCAGGCTTGTCCCAGACGCGCAGGCTGACGCCAACCCGCCCCAGGTCGTGAACCAGCGCTGCCCGGCGCACCAGCGCGATCTCCGCCTCCGACAGGTGACACGCCTGCGCGGCGGCGGTCGCCAGGCCGGCGACCCCGGCCGAGTGCCCAACCGTGTAGAACGATTTCAGGTCGGCGAAGTCGGCGATGGCGCGGGCGGCGGCGTCAAGCCGGTCCCCGGTCAGCGCCTGCGCTGGTCCCGGCTCCGCCGCCAGCACCGCTTCCCAGCTCGACTCCGTCTCCAGACAGGCCAGGATCGCCGGAGCGGCGTCGCAGAAGCAGGCGCAGACAGCCGGGTCGAGCAGCGTTCCAGCGCGCTGCCGCGCCATCGTCTCCGCCGCCGCCTGCCCGCCGAGTTGGAAGAAGTCAAAGACGTTTTCCGCCAGCTGCACGATCCGCACCGTCAGCGCGATGGCCTCGCCGCGCAGCCCGAGCGGACCGCCGCCGCCCCAGTACTCGAACGCCTGGCCGAGGGCGGCGCGGACGCCGGGGCCGACCCCCAGGCGTTCGGCGGTGATCTGCGCCGCCTCGCAATGAGCGCGCTGGTGGTTGGCCAGGTCCTGCGGCCCCAGGCGCATCCCGTTCGTCAGCGCGCCGAGCACGGTCTGGATGCGCCGCAGGGGCGGCAGATCCTCGCCGACGTGGCGGGCCATGATGCCCAGCATCACGTTCATGTTCGTGTAGTCGGCGGTGACGATGTGCTTAGCGATCGCGATCTCGTCGCCGAGCAAGGCCACAGACCACTGCTGGTCGGCGGTGCAGCCGGCGTAGCGCAGCAGCGCCAGGTAGTAGACCTCGGCGCACGCGTCCTCGCCAAGCCCGAACGCCCGCGCCAGTTCGAGCGCAAGCAAGCACGAGCGCAGCCCATGCTCGTAGGTGAATCCGGCGCCGAGGTCGGTCGCCAGCGAGAGCATCGCCACGACCTCCGCCAGCCGTACTCCCGCTGTTTCGGTCTGCTGCATCATCGCCTCTCACACAACGTGGGTGGATGAGGGCAGCGCCCTCGCGTCTTCGACTGTCGCATCCTCACGCATGATACATCAGCAGCAGCGCGCGGGGAAGCGCCACCCATCGGTGTCGTGGGCAACCGGGACGATGCGAGCCGGCGCCGATTGGACGCTAGCCGCTATCCGGCCAATGGTCTACAATGGGGCGACAGCGAACAGCCGGGATTGCGGGTGGAGGGACGGGCGCGATGAGGGCAAACCACGGCGAAGAACGACGCTGTCCGTGGTGCGAGAGCACCGATGTCGAGACCGTGCAACGCGGCTTCGCTGGCAAGACCGACGCCCACGACCAGTATTCCCGCTGCCACGCCTGCGGCAAGACCACCTGGGAGATGGTCAGCAAGACCGCCCAGGAGATGCGCCTGGGCCGGTATGAAGCCGGCAAGTCGTTCACCGAGCGCGGCGACCGCTACCTGATCCGGCGCGTCCTGAAAGTTGGCTTCAACGAATACCTGCTCTACCTCAAGCCGTCACCGCTCCATGAATCACCGGGCAGCGACGCGG